>JAFSXH010000121.1 GCA_017444165.1 bacterium
AACTGTGTAGGGGGCTTTTGGACAGCCCCTTGAGAATAAGGGTATCCTGATAGCTAACTCCTTCGGGATATGCTGTTAGGCGTTAGTCCATATACCAAACTTCTCGAGAATCTCCAGCTTCTATAAGCGGGAGAGGTTCAAATTTACGTTGACGGAAACAAGGTTCACAGTCTCTGCAAATTGCGCACGAGGCAAACCTACATTGTGCAACATAATAAGTTGCACAATGTAATCAAAACTAGCTCTTGTGTAAACTAGATAGATACTTATTAACTCCGTCAGTCCACTCGTGTCTGCTTATAGTTCCAAAAGCTAATTTTATTTCTTGAGTGTTTAATGAATCTATATACCTTAGAGCTACATCATAACTATCTTCAACATTGATCGTTTTTGAAGTTTGTTTACAAAAATCCTGAAAAATCGCTGGATCTGCAGAATTACAATCCGTAAACAAAAACGGATTAGCTTCGCTAAGAAACTGCCCTAAAGTATTATTTTTAGACTTATCCCACGCAGCATCTAAGGCGTAAAAGATCATAATAAACAAATCTCTTTGATCCATGAGCAACTCAAAATCATTTTTCTTAATTGTTGATCTCTAAATCTATATCGATAGGCTTGTGTGGGGTGATAGTCACGGTGCAGACTTCAAAACTAGCCTGGCGGGTGTAATTGTGTATGGGTGGATACTGCCAGCCGTAGACTTGACTCTTTTTGAGACTGGAGCGCGGCTGGGGGAGATCTACTAAGGTTTGACCTAAGCAGAAGTAAGACTCTTTAGTTCTCAAGTTGCGCACGAGGCAGTCGGCTAGATCTACATCCACTTCTGAACCAGCGTCAGTTATCGCTAGAGGAGCTATGAGCATAATATCTTCTTCCCAGTAGAGACCTTCAACTTTCAATTTCAAGTTGACTGTGAAGGGAGCCAGTTCTGCGTGGATCTTCGTAGGGGGAGTGGCGATAACTTTAGGGTCAAAATTGTAGATCCACGGTTTGGCTAAAGGCAGTTCGATCACTTGGGTGATCTGTAATTTTTCGGGAAGCTCCGCAAAAGCTGGTCTAAAGAAGTGGTAAAACTTGTTGTTGAGAGGGCCTACGGGGCCGTAGATCTCAGTAACTTCGGCGCGAGAATCACCATGCAGAAGATCTAAGCGCACTACGGGGGGGGCAAAATCATCCAAAAGGCTGTGGGAGGCTAGGGAGTTGATCAGATCTTCGGGAGCGTTCACCTTCCAGAACTTATCTTGCAACTCTTCTATGTCTTCATAACGGTTATTCTCGTTGGGAAAGTGGCTCGTCAAACGCCAGCCAGTTACGCCGCGCTCTAGAGAGTCGAGAACCATTGTACTGTCGCCTATAGCTATCTCTTGCTCCAAAGGATAACTCTGGGCGTACTCCCAGGCTCCGTTTTGGCGGGGGCAGTCCACATCGAAGGCCCAACAGCCCGCGATAGTACCGATAGGCATCATGGCCATAGGATCATCTGGCTCCTCCCAGGCCATAACGTGGACGGCTTTATCATCGTTCAGGTTAGAAAAAGGATCGATAACGCTAGTTACATACTTTACGCCCTCTCCCGCTGGCTCCAGACGTTGGATCTCGATACGCACGTGGCGCGCTTGAGGAGAGACGGGGCCGAAGACTAAAACTAGTTTATGTTGTGGAAAACCAGTTCTCTGGGCCTCGTCATCGCTGAGTTCAAAGACATCTATCATAGGTTGGGCGCGGTCTAGGTCATCGGTCAACCAGGCACGACTTATCTGCGAGTTGCTCACGCGGTTGTCGGCTTGAATACAAGCGTAAGTGGCTATAGAGTCGTAGATTATCCAGCCTAAATTGAAGTTGATGGCAAAGTCTTCGCAATCACTGCCCAAACGCACGAAGGCTCCCAGCTCTTTGGCTTTCTCTAAACCGTAGAGTTCGCGTCCGTATCTCATATATTACCTCTCTGCAGGGAAAAAGTGTTTTAAAGCTCGGCCCAGGGCCATCATGGGGAAATAGTGGCGGTACATGGCGTAATTTAACATAAAGCCACGGCTCAGCTCCTCACCCTGATCTAAGACATTGCCCGTAGATAAACCACTGCGATCACCAGCTCCGTAACCAGGGAAACCAGTACCTGTGTAAGCTTGTTGCTTCCAAGAGCCATCTTCTTGAGTAGAGATCAAGTAGCTCAATCCTGACGCTATAGCCGAATCGTACTGGTGATTGCCTAACGCTAAAAGACCCATCAAGGCCCAACCCGTCTGGCTAGGGGTGCTGGGACCCTTGCCTCTATTCTCTGCGCTCATGTAGGAGGTACAACTCTCACCCCAACCGCCATCGGCGTTCTGGTGAGCCACTAACCAGTCGGCGGCTCTTAAGATCCAGTCGCTATTCATATCGACACCCACAGCTTGGAGGGCGGGCAGGACTAAGCCTGTGCCGTAAATGTGATTGACTCCCCAACGTCCAAACCAACTGCCATCCTCTTCTTGTTCATCTTTGAGATATTGGACGGCTTTAGCCAGCATGGCACTGTCCTGAACCTTTTGGCCCGCTATACCGAAGGCTTCAATCACGTGGGCGGTTACATCGGCAGAGGGCGGATCGAGTACCTCGCCAAAGTCGCAGAAGGGGATCTTAGTGACAATATCGTTGTCGTTATCTTTGTCGAAAGCTCCCCAGGCTCCGTTGCTGGAGCGCATGCCTTTTATCCACTGGCAACCTAAGTGTAAGGCTGTATCTACCTCTTTGAGGTTGGGGCAGTCCTTGCGGTAGTGGAGGAGGGCTGTCAGAGCTACAGCGGCATCATCTATATCGGGGTAACAATCGTTTTCGTATTCGAAGGCCCAGCCGCCAGGGGCTAAGTTTTTGTTGAAAAGTTGCCAATCACCTGGACGTTTGATCTGCTGATCGAGGGTGTAGCGGAGAGCCTTTTGGATGAATTCCTCTTGACCATCTACTCCGCAATCGTGTAAGGCCACGAGTGACAAGACCGTATCCCAAACGGGGGAGGTGCAACACTGCAAGTAAGTGCCCTTGCCTTCAACCTTGTAGGCCCACGGTTCATTGAAAGCGTCTAGTCCCGCTTTCATGACGGGATGTTTCAAAGAGTAACCTTGAGTGTAGAGGCCGATCAAAGCGTAGATCCAGGGAGGTTGAATGCCTGCCCAACAGCCGTCATCTTCCTGACGAGAGACGATCCACTCTATGCAGAGCTTCAGAGCCGTTTGGCGCAGAGGGTGAATGGGGGAGTGTTTAGTGTAGATGCCCAAGAATTTATCGGCTAGGGTAAAGAAGTAACCCCAAGCGTCTTTGGGGGCGGGCAGGGAATAATCTTGATTTTCGCGTCCCTGGCGGAAGAGTTCGTCTATGCGCCTATCTTGAGGAAGTGGTTTTACTGGTCTATTGGCCGAGACCAGACAGAGAGCGGCTATTGTGGCCCGTCCCCAACTGGCGAAGGTGTAAAGGTTGATGGGGAACCATTTGGGCAGGAGGATAATTTCAGGGGGCAGGTTGGGACAAGCTTCCCAGGGCCACTCACCTAAGAGGGCCAGCCAGAAGCGGGTGAAGACGCGGATCTTGTCTAGTCCACCGTGATTCAAAATCCATTCGCGGGCCTTTGCCATGTGGGGCTCGTCAATTTTATGGCCAGCGATCTTGAGGGCGGTGTAGCTTTCAACAGTGGCGTTTATATCTCCGTAGGGGGCTTCGAAGTAGACCGACCAGGAACCATCCTCGCGCTGTTCACTGAGTATACTCTTTATGACTTCTGGGTATTTGGGGTCATCATCTATGCCCAAGAAGTACATCGCCATAACCCATTCGGACTCTATGGCTGAATTAGTCTTGAGAAAACCCGCCCAGTTTCCTTGTGGCTTCTGCTCCCTCTTGAGCCATTTTACAGCTTCAGCTATGGAATGTTCAATCTGTTCTTTCGTGAGATTAAATTCGGTCATTATTTCTTCCTTTCACTTTGTATCTTGTTTAATTTCCTCAAGGCTTCGATCTCTTGGGGATTTTTGATAAAATCACTGAGTCGATATTCGTGGTGGAGCTGAATAACTTTGAGGCGGTTTATTATATCGGCGATAAAAGAGAGCACAAAGAAAAAAGCTAATACGAGAATATGGCTCCACTGTTTGTTGTAGGAATTTATATCTTTCAGCAGACTAGCATCACCTACCATCTGTTTTAATTCTTCGGTAGGTTTGAGAAATTGGGGATCGAGACTGAAAAATATGTAAGCTATGCTTACTAGAAATAGGAGTTTTACAGCGGGCAACAATAGCCACAGCGGTCTCTCCATGATCACCTTTTGGTAATTTTTGTTAGTATAAAAAGAGAGATCATTTAAAAGCATCACCATAGATATTATTAACAATATCGCCGGTGTTATGTAATTTACTAAGATCTGTTGTCCCACTGAATTTTATTCCTCTATTCTGTTTCTAAAAACATATTGATGTAATTATTGGAATTTTTTAATTTAGTTTTGCCTACGAAAACGTAACGCTTGCCTAGTAAACTCACTATGCGGACATTAGATTTTGAGTAACAAGGAACTTCTTGTAGGGTTACTCCGCTTTCTTGAGCACAGAGGATAAGACTGTCTTCACATATGCAGATCTTGTTTCGCTTAAAAGATTTGGATTTAGCCAGCATTCTTTTAGCTTTATCCATGTGAGTTTTTATCTTGTCTCTTATAGCCGGACTGGTCAAAGAGTAATGAGCAGGCATATCGGTATAGATGCCAGATTGTACCGAATAGACGGGATTGATGATCTTCTGAGCACTAAGTTCTGCTAAATATCCATTAATGGTTTTGACTATTTGTAAAATTTTGGATACGGCTAATTTAGATCGTGAAGCTATACACGCTTCCAGTTGAACTCCGCATGATCTCAAAGAGACAATTTCCGTATCTTTAACGTGAGTTTCCAAAGATACGGACATATAGTTGTCCAAATCATCATCTTGTTTAGAATTACTCTCACTCAAAAGATCTAAAACTAGTGATTGAGTTACTAAATTATTGGAGCAGTTATTACCAGAACATTCAAATTTTACCCAATGTTCTAATTTTTGGCCAAAGTTGAAATAACTGGAAATATTATGAACAAGTGCAGATATATCATCTACGTTGCAGTGGGGATTAATATTGGCAGATTTTTTTTCCTCTCTGCCTCCACTCATCCACTGATTAATTCTAAAAGATATGTACATAGCTAAAGTTGTGATATTTTCAGTCATTTCTTGATAATCTACATTCGTAGAACCAGAATTGCTACCGTTAATACTAATTGCATTTTTATTTTTAGATTTGCTCTCCAGAGTATTAATTATGCTCACGACATCGTGTTTTAATTCCAGAGCGTGTTGATAGCGATCAGTGGGATTTTTTTTCATCAATCTCTTTATCATATCGCCAATGAGAGGATGTAAATTAGGATTGGCTGTACAAGGATCAATAGGGTTTTCATAAACTTGCTTGCGTAAAATTGCATCTGGTGAGAAGTTAGAGGGGAAGGGGGGACGCTTACAAAAGACCTCATAGAGAGTTGCTCCTAGAGCGTAAAGATCGGAGCGAGCATCAGCAATCTTTCCTTTGGCTTGTTCTGGAGACATGTAAGAACACGTTCCCAGGGCCGTGCCTGAATGCGTCAGTCTTGCAAGTTCTGGGTTGAATTTGAGCATAGCCAAACCAAAATCTAAAATTTTGATGTTGCCTTTGTAAGTAACGTATATATTGGCAGGATTTATGTCGCGGTGGATAACTCCGCGAGAATGAGCATGATGGAGTCCATCACAGATCTCCAGTACCAGTTTCAACAGTTCAAGTTGACTGAGATTTTTAGCGCGTGCATATTTATTTATAGGCAAGCCAGAGATAAATTCCATTACAATATAAGGAATATCTCCAGTATCATTATAATCTATGATTTTTACTATGCGCTCACTGTCGAGATGGCTTGCGGCGAGTGCTTCTCTGGCAAAACGCTCCCGTGAACGTTCTCTGTCTGCCAACTGAGAGCGCAATATCTTCACAGCAACGTCCGAACCCTTCCTCTGATCGAGAGCTCGGAAAACCTCCCCCATACCACCTTCTCCTAATGGTTCACACAAAATATAACGTTCGCCTAAAACAGTGCCTTGCTCAATCATCTCACATTTTTTAATCCCGTATCTATTGCGTTCTCCTCTTTGTTTGAGGTTTTCTTTATCTCCTTCTAATTTTAGAAAAAGCAAGAATAGGGAAGTTTAAGTGGAAAGGGAGGTGCAACATTGATAGGAGCTAGGCGAGAATTGGGCATGTTGAAATTAAATCACACTATTTATTCTAAAGATAATCTGGTTATAGTTAGAGCTGAGGGTGTTATAAATGCGGAAAATGCCGAAAAATTTTTTCAATACGTCTGTTCAGAGGTGGAAAATTTTTGGCATTTGGTGATTGATCTAGGGGAGGTTACAGATTTGGACAGTGTGGGCATAAATAAATTGCTCGGCCTTTACAAGATGATTCGCAACAATGGTGGGTATATGGCCTTGTGCAACGCTTCCAAAAAAGAGAAGATGTTTGATCTGCTTTCATTAAATGGTCTAATTCGTGTCTTTACCGATGAGAAAGATGCTATTAAATACTGTATAGATTTGGAAAGAGGGTTAATTTAATCTCCTTATGAGTAAGATAATAGATACTCATATCCATCTCAATGTTGAAGAGTATGCGCAGAATTACTCAGAATTAATTGCTGAAGCTCAAACTCAAGGGATAGTTAAGTTTATCGTACCAGGTACAGATTTGATTTCTTCGCAAAGTGCTGTGCGCATGAGCCAAGAGAATGAAGCGATTGTGGCCGCAGGTGGTATCCATCCCCATGAAGCTCTTAAAGCGAGCGAAGATGATCTGGAAAAGATAAAAGTTTTAGCTAAAGATCTGGTGGCTATCGGAGAAGTAGGTCTAGATTATTATTACGATTTCTCACCCAAAGATATACAGAAGCAATGTTTTAGTGACAACATAGATCTGGCTTGCCAATTGGATCTTCCTTTAATAATCCATTGTCGTGAAGCTGATGGTGACCTTTTGGATATTTTGCAGAATAGCTCTCTGCCTTCAAAAGTAGGAGTCATTCATTGTTGCAGTTCAGCTTGGGAGTATGTGAGCAAATATTTGGATTTGGGGTTTTACATCGGCATAACGGGTATGGTCACATTCAAAAAGGCATTGTTTACTCAGGAGGCGGCTTTAAAAACTCCTTTGGAGCGTCTGCTGGTGGAGACAGATGGTCCGTATTTGGCTCCTGTACCCCATCGAGGTTCTATTTTAAGACCGGTGTGGATACGCGACACTATCTCTTACATAGCTAAATTGCGCGGCCTAAATGAAGAAGAATTTATTGAGGCTACTTACGCCAATGCTTGTAAATTGTTCACAATATCTTGATAAGTTAGGGAAGTAACGTGGAAGATTCGATGCACTTTTTATTTATTGGTTTGGGCAATGTAGGTTCTAAAACAGTTAGAAATGCCTTAACGACTATATCTACTCTCCAAAGAGATGACGCTTTGGGTGTAGCCATAGATACTGACGAGGCCATAAAGGGTAAGGATTTTCAAGATATACCTAATCTAAAAGCGATCTATCTGCCTAGTGAAGATGTTACTCGCGCCCTGCAAAAGCGTTCTGAATCACCAGTGCTAGACAGCTGGCTACCTAAAAATTTTGCTTACACCGAGACTGATCATGGTGCTTTCGGTTATCGCTCTATGGGGCGTTTAGCTTTTATTCTAAATCTTGATCCAATAGTTGAATCTATAGATTTCGCCCTGTCTGGCTTAAAATCTGTACAGATCTTTATCTGTGCAACTTTGGGAGGTGGTACGAGTGGAATTTTGATCGAACTCGCCTATCTCTTGCGCTCTCGCTTGGAAAAATATGGGATAAAAGGAACCTTGCACGCACTCTTGCCCTTTTCGAAAGAAGCTCCAGAATCGGAGTCTATAAAGGCGAACATCTATGCCAATTTGCTCGAGTTGAACCATTGGATGCATAAAGATACTATCTACAAGTTTGCCATAGATCTCCAGGAGCGAGAAAAGTGGAGGCCTTCTCTGGAAGAGGAGCAAGCTAAGAAGGCCGATGCTAGTATAGAGGCTATTTTAGCTAATTTAGATCTGCGTTTAGCCAATAATGTTAATAATGTCAATCCAGGGTTGGGCAAAGATAAGAATGAGGGAGAAGGTACTCCTGGAACAAAGGTTACTATCGATCTAAAAAAAGATAAATCTCTAGATCTTTCTCCTCGGGAACAACCTCCAGTAGACTCAGTTATCTTGCATACTTTGGAAAGATTCGATGAAGAGCGTGAGATTATCAGTCTCAGTAATCTTCTTTTGCGTCTTTACGATTGGGGCTTTGATAATCGCAAAATATTAGATAGGTTATCTTCTGCCATTGGAGGAGACATTTATCTGGAAGATGGCACTAATTCGTCTTTCAGCGATCTTCACGTTCACAGGGTTATTTACCCTATGGAACAAATTTTGGATATTGCTTACAGTTTGGCGGCTAGGACTGTCATTGAGGAGTTGCGCGTATCTTTATTTGATAAAAATGTCTCTGAAGATGAGGTACACGGTCGCGGTTTGGCCGCTGAATTTATTAAATCACGCCAATTAAAATTAGAGCGCATAGATAAAAAATACAAAAAGAGATGTCATAATATGTGCGATGGCAAATACGATGTTGCAACTATAATTGCCAGCGCGCGAGAAGAATTAGAGAAGAAGCCCCTCTACGGCCAAGAGTTGAGAGAGTTTGTAAAAAAATTAGATAAGCGTCTGCATTCTATAATTGAAGAGTGTCAGAGCGATATGAAGTTTTTTCAAGAACTGAGTCTCTGTACGGATGATATTGTACGCAATTGCAGTGAGGGAATAGATAATTCGCTGGCGACTATCGTCAATGCTCAACACAATGGCACAGCTATGATAGCTTTTGCCGATGAATTTATACGCTTGATCAGTTTTAGTTTGAATGCTATGCACGAGCGTTTGAATAATTCCAGTGGTGAATCGGTTCGTTTAGAGAGCGTTAAAGATCAGTCTATTGAGAAGCTGGCTGAATTTAATCCTTCTTTTTGGACGCGCCTGCGTAATAAGGTAGATTTTGCTCCCGTGGATGAGGCCTTTAAGAACTTACAGGAGCATTACGAAAATACCATTACTAGTTATGTGGCTCGTGAAGAGATCAATTCCATGCTCTCTATGTTGGATCAATTTAAAGAGGTCTTGCGCAAGATGGAATCTCTGCGTACTTTCTTGCAGGATTCTTCACAAAAGTTGAACGAGATTAATACTAATTACCTTCTTTATCGGATTAAAAATGCTGATGAGAGTCTGTTGAGTACTCAAGAGTCACTCGACTACATAACTTCTAATTCCGTTCCTAAAGATGTAAATAAAATTATTGAAGAGATTCATCAACATGTCTCTATGAAGATAACAGATCTCGTTGAAAAATATTCACAAGAGGAATGGATCGAACTTGTTAAGACGGTTACCGCTAGCAACAATCCCATTTTGTCTGACCATGTCTTACAAGCTCTATTTAAAAAATATCCTGATGGTAAACGCCTAGAGTACATCGACAATTTAAATAAGAAGTTACACTTCCATAAAGATTTGGGCAGTTTTTTGTGGATAAGTTTTAATATCGATTTGGCGGGAAATTTTGCCGAGCAGCTGAGCAATTTACCTATCGAGCAGAAGATTGAATTTATCGACGTTCCCGAGGGTGAATGTGTCGATTTTGTCGACATATACGACAATTTTGCTCTTGCGAACTTAGATTTAGAAAAATATCGTCAATCTTATCTGGGCTTTTTACGGCGCGGAGGGCGTTTTTTACACAGTCGGCGCGATGTGCGTTTCAAAACTTTGGAACATAAATCTGGTAAATTGCGTACAGGTATGCTGATATTGTTAGCTACAGCTTTCCAGGTAGGGGCTTTGGGAGAGAGGGAAGGGCAACTCACTAGCAGAGTATGGATGGACATTAGTACTATTAGGGAGTGTTTTAATACCTTTGAAGATCCTATAGATGCTCTCTTTATGGAAGAAGATATGTCTGCAGAGCTAAAAAAGTGGCGCGGCGAACAGTTAGCTAAGGTGGGGATCGAAGATTGGCTTAAATTTCTTCAAGCCGATCCCGACAAGGTAGCTAGTCTTTCTAGTTATTTGCGAGCCGTCAAGTTAGATGAGTATATGAACAATCTGCAACAATACATGTTACACGATTTAGAAGTTTACTGGAATCGATGGAAGAACGATCTGAATCAACAGTTAAGTAAAGATCCTCAGCTAGATTTGGAGACTTTATCTTATGTTCCGGCTGGTTTTGGTAATTGGCTAAAGCGGAAATGGCATGAAGAGAGATTATCTTTGAAAAAATAAGTAAGAGGTGCTAATAAGTGAATATAAACAAGATAGCTTTGTCGTTGGTTATGGGAATAGCTTTAGTTTCAAGCTCTATCTCTCCATCGTATTCAGAAAATGTGAGCGAGCCTCAATCTCAAGGTAGGGCAACATTTGCCGTCATGCAGGATCACATCATGAAGTTATCGGATCAGATTAAAGATGTGGTTGTTCATATTGAGGTCGTCTCTAAGTCGGGAAGTCAGAGGCGAAAGGCTACAGGCAGCGGTTTGATTATCAATGCTGATGGTAAGATCGTCACCAATTATCACGTTATCGATAAGGCCCAGACTATTACAGTAACTTTAAATGATAAGAGCAAGTACACAGCCGAGATCGTTCGCTCCGATCAACAGACAGATTTAGCCTTTTTGAAGATCAAGGCTGATCATAAGTTGCCTTTTGCTAAATTGGCCGATTCGGATAAAGTTAGAGTTGGTGAGTGGGTCATAGCGGTAGGAAACCCTTACGGTTTTGATCGCACTGTATCTTTCGGTATTGTCAGTGGTAAGGGTCGTTTTGTACCTGGAGCGGACAACGGCGTACCCTTAATTAACGATTTTATCCAGATCGATGCTCTTATCGACGCTGGCAATTCTGGCGGTCCCTTAGTCAATATGGACGGTGAGGTGATCGGTATCAACTCTATAGGGGTGGGACGTGGTCAAGGTTTTACTATTCCTTCTAACATTGTTATCGATGTAGAAAATCGCAAACAGGTTGAAGGACGCATTCAGCGCGGTTGGTTAGGGATCTTTATGCAACCCTTTACAGATGAATATGCCGAGTACATCGGCAGGCCTGATATGCACGGTTTGTTGATCAGTGATGTTATGCCAGGTAGTCCTGCCGCTAAGTATGGTCTGCGCAGTGGAGATATTGTCACCAAATTTAATGGTCATGATATAAATGCTAACAACACTGAAAATATGAATCGCGTAAAGTTGCAAGTTGCCCAACTCTTGCCCGGTGATAAGGTCCCTGTAGAGTATTATCGCGATGGTAAATCTCACCAAATCGAGATAGTTTTGGCCTTACAACCTATGGTCAGTGTGGAAGATGTCAATACAGATTATGGTTTTGTAGCCAATGAAATAACTTTAAACATGCAGATGGAACATCGTTTAGAGGATACTGAGGGAATGTTAGTTTCTAAGGTGGAGAAAGGTTCTGTGGCCTCTACGGCGGGGTTAGCCGTTGGTGATGTTATTAATTTTGTCAATAAAGATAAGATAACTAACACAAGCGATCTCAACAAAGCGTTAGAGAAAGTTAAAAATAGTCGTCATTTTCTTTTGACGGTTAAGCGTGGTAAGATTAATCATTATGTTTTAATTGACACCAGCAATGAAAATAAGGCAGATAACGCCGATAAATAAGTAACAAGTGAGAAAGAGAGGTATCTATCTTGCAGTGTGAAGTAGTTTGTGAGGGTGCGTACGCTGCGGCACGCATATTGTTAAGTCCAGGTGAGCAGGTCAACACTGAGCCAGGGGCTATGTTGGCTATGAGCAAGACCTTGAAACTTGAGGGCAAGGTCTTCGGCGGTGGCATCGGCACTATGGTTAGTAAGTTTTTAACGGGGTCCTCTGTGCGCACTCAGACGATCAAGGCTGGTAACACAGCGGGAGAGTTGTATTTGGCCCCTGCTATGCCTGGTGATATTTGCGTTAAAGAACTCAATGCAGGCGAAGAGATCTACTTGAATCACGGCTGTTATTTAGCTTCCAGCCCGACGGTCAAATATAGTATAAAGATCTTACAGCCTCTGAAGGCCTTATTAGGCGGCAACGATTTCGCTATGCAGAGTTTGACTGGCCCTGGAACCGTTGTATTTAGCAGTTTCGGTTCTATAATTCATCGTCGCATAGCTCCTGGCTTAGATTATGTGGTCGATAATGAACACTTGATCGCTTGGAGTGCTTCCTTAAAGTATTCTGTGGAGAAGTCTAGTTCTGGTATCTTCTCTTCTTATCTGTCGGAAGGTTTAGTCTATACCTTACAGGGACCTGGAGATGTCTATTTCCAGACTAGAGGGCCGGGAGCATTGGCAAAATATTTGGAAGAGACGACTAAGAAGTAATTGTTGTAAGTTGTGTTTGAAGTTTGGCCTTTTGGGTTCTCCTCAAAAGGCCAAACTTCTTCTATGACTAGATCTTCTCTAACGGACACCCGTAAGTTAGGTTATCGGAAAAGGTGGGAGCTTGCAGTTGGACTCTCTCCACGTGATCGCCGCGCCAAGTCAACTGGATTATCTCGGCTTTATCTACGGCTTCGGACTCCAGTTGTTCCAGTTCCATTTGGCGTTCTAAGTTGAGAACATCTTGTAGCCTGGCTTTGATACAGGGATGTTTGGCTAACATCAGCGAGCAGCAGTCTTCGTAGGGTCGGGCGGAGAGTTCATAAGTGCCGATCTGGGTCGATCTCTTAATTATGTCCTCTTTGTCTGTGCCTACTAGAGGGCGCAACATTGGTAAGCTGGCGGCTTCGTCTATTGTGCGCATGTTGGTTAAAGTTTGTGAAGCCACTTGGCCTAAGCTCTCTCCAGTTACGATAGCTTCGGCTTTTTCGCGGGCGGCCACTTTGGAGGCTATGCGTACCATGGAGCGGCGGTAGAGGATCATGCGCAGTTCGGCTGGGGTCATACTCAAAAGTTCTTCCTGGACGGGGGCAAAACTTACTAGATATAATTTTGTGTTGTACTGGAAGCGGGTGAGTACTTCGCTAATGAGGGTGCAGTTATCCAGGCTAGCTTTGTTAGTGAAGGGATAAGAGTGGAAGTGGCAGAGGATTACATCGGCTCCGCGTTTCATCAATTGCCAACAGGCTACGGGAGAATCGAAGCCCGAACTGAGCATACCGACAACTTTTCCCGCTGTACCCGCTGGCAAGCCGCCAGGGCCTTTTAATCTTTCGCCTGATACTAAGACTAGTTTAGCTACAATTTCTAAACGGATGGTAATATCTGGCTCTTTGAGGTTGACCTTTATCTTACGTCCCGTCTGAGCGCACTTGTCTAAAATATAGCCTCCGATCTCGCGCTCTATTTCACCAGAGTGCATAGGAAAATTCTTATCGGGACGGCGACAGCGTACAGCGAAAGTCTCTCCCTGAGCTTCTTGAAAACACTGCCAAGCGGCCTCACACATTTGCTCAAAATCTTGGGCCACTTCTCTAACTAAAGCGTAATTGGCTACTCCAAAGACACCGCTCATGCGTTTTTTTATCTCTTCTAGATCTTCGGTGTCTAAGGAGAAGATAATTCTGCCGTAGAGGCTACGCACAGCTATTTTGCCCATGTCCTGAAATGTTTTGCGCAGATTGGCTATTAATCGTTTGACAAATAGATTGCGGTTGTTGCCCTTGAGGGCTATTTCGTGATAATGGACTACAATTTGCATAAAGTATCTTCCTCAGTCTACAGTTTGAACTTTGATGCCATTTTTCAAAAGGAGGGCGCAAGTTACACCGTTGCCCTTAATGCGCTCACCATTTGCTCCTCCGACACTTCCACAACCGCAAGAGGGAC
>JAFSXH010000122.1 GCA_017444165.1 bacterium
AGTGGCTCAAAGGGAGGGTCTTACACAGGCAGGGGCAATATGAGACGGCTATTTGGTCTTATAAACGTTCTTTGGAGTTTGATCCTAGCAATTGGGGTGTATATCTTGACATGGGCAAGGCTTATACTAGTATGCAGCAGTTGGATGAAGCTGCTCAAGCCTATCGTTCTGCAGAACGTTTAGCTCCAGCTAGTGAACAAAAACAGATTCGCTCTCTATTGACGAGGTTGCGTCGTTAAATATAAAAAAAGTACTTTGGAGGTTTTCCCTTGACTATAAAATTTACTGATCTTTGGCGTGGTCTTTCTGCCGCATTGTCAGCTTTGGTTATCTGTGCGGCTGTGAGTGTAGGGGTGGGCCAGAATGCTTCTTTAGCGGCTGGAGCTGATAGCAAAGTGGCCGATAATAATTACGCTGTGCTCATTGTTGGTGATGAATCTAATACCGAGATGAAGCAGGCTGAAAAAGAGTTAATTTCTGAGATAACTAAGGCTCTTTTAGAAAAAGATTCTAAGGGAGCTTACAAGTATGCTAAATCGAGAAGCGGTATGCAGGTCTTCTCTTACCATCTCAACCATGATCGCGAAAAACAATTTTGCGAGAAGAAGTTGAATATTATCGGTGAAGACCTCCTCTTTGTGGGTATTATCTCCTTAAATAATCGCCTGCCAGAAAGGGTTATTTATCGCATAGATCGAGTGGCGGGAACTCGCCGTGCGGCCGTCAATATCTTCGATTATGCAGAGAATTTGTTAGCTAATGGTCCAGCCACTTCTGTAGCCAGCAGTTCCGCTACTACTACAGCTAAAACTACCGGTGCGACCTCTACAACTACTAGCACTAAAGCAACTACAACTCCAACTGCCGCTAGTACTGCGACAAGTACATCAAGTGCGACTAATGCTACGAACACGTCCAATACGGAGGCTAAGGCTACCGAGACTAAAACCAGTGCTACCACTACTTCTACAAACGCTGTCGTCACTTCTGGTTCTAAGACTTCTACTGCAACTGCTTCTACATCTACTACTCCTCCTAACAGTGGCAAGTACGCTCCTGTTCCAGAAGGAAAATATTTGAGCTGTCAGATCGGAGCTTTTTCCAACGAAGTCAATGCTGCAGATCTCGTCAATCAGTTGAAAGATAAGGGCTACAGTGCCAGATATCGGAAGTTTGAACGCTCTGGTGGCAGTTTCTTCTACCGTGTTTACTCTGGATCTTACTCTCAGCGTGCTGATGCTGAAGATGCTTTGAATAGGTTAAAGAGAGATGGTTTTGATAAGGCCATCTTAGTGACTTTAGACAAATAAAGAGTTGAGTTCTCAACATTTGTATGCCCGCATCGCAGTCTATCTCGCGGCGCGGGCTTTGAATTGTCTTTTAACTTATAGGATTCCCGAACATTTGCGCAATCAGATTAAACTAGGTTGTGTGGTGGAGATTCCTCTGCGATCTTCTGCCCAATTGGGGGTTGTGGTCGAATTAGTTGATGAACTGACGGAAGAGGAAGAAAAATTTCAACTGCGCGATGTTGTGAGCTTGTTAGACTCTGAGCCTTTTTGGGGTGAGGAACTTATGAGTCTGGTTCAGATTATGCGCACCCTTTACGCTAGTACTTGGTTCGAGAGTTTTCAAACTGTGGTTCCAGGGCCTGTCTTACACCGCTTAAAAGCCATGTGGTTAAAAAAGCGCGTTTTACCTGAGCGTAAAGGGGCAGGGATCAAAAAGACTAATTTCTATCCAGAGATTCCTCTTACCAGTGTTCAAGAGAGGGCTGTAGAGACGATCTGTCATTGTGCAGAGAATGGTAAGCCTGTCTTGCTCTACGGAGTTACGGGTAGCGGTAAGACGGAAGTTTATTTGCGCGTCTTGCAACATTTTTTGCAAAAAGGCAAGAGCGGGATAGTGCTAGTTCCTGAACTTTCTTTGACGCCTCAGGCTATAGAGCGTTACTGTGGACGTTTGGGAGATTGTGTGGGCGTTTTGCATTCAGCACTATCTGTGACTGACAGGCGCAATTTCTGGTGGGCTATGCGCCGTCAAGAGCTGTCTGTGGCTCTAGGGACGCGTTCGGCCATATTTGCACCTTTTCAAAATATAGGTGTGATCTGTATCGATGAGGAGCACGAAAGCTCGTACAAACAGGAAAATCAGCCACGTTATCACGCCCGCCAAGTGGCCTTTATGCGGGCCAAAGAACAGGGAGCGGCTCTAGTTTTGGGCAGTGCCACTCCTTCACTTGAAAGTTTTTACCTCGCAAACAAGGGAGCTTATACCTTGATTGAACTGCCCCAACGCCCTGGTGGCAAAGCGTTGCCTAGAGTTCGCATTGTCGATATGCGTCTGCGCCATAACGCTGGCAAGGTTGTCTCTAGAGAGTTGGCTCAGGCTCTGAAAATGCGTTTAGAAAATGGTGAACAGTCAGTTCTGCTCCTCAACAGACGCGGATTTGCCAATTTTATCCAATGTCCTGAGTGTGGTTTTGTTTACACTTGCCCCAACTGTACAATAAGTTTGACCTGGCACAAGATCTCTCAATCTATGCGCTGTCATTATTGTGATTTTAAACAGAATTTAGCTGAAATATGTCCCCAATGCCAATCGAAAAAATTTAAGTACGGCACACCAGGAACGGAGCGACTCTCTCAAGAGTTAGGCGAACTCTTTCCTCAAGCTAAAATTTCTCGTTTAGATAGAGATACGGTAGGTAAGATAGGTTCCCACGCCAGGATTTTACAAGAATTTGCCTCTGGTGAAACGCAAATTTTACTAGGCACGAAGATGGTCGCCAAGGGGTTAGATTTTCCTAACGTAACTCTAGTGGGTGTTCTTCAAGCCGATGCTGAGTTGAATATTCCAGATTTTCGCGCTAATGAGCGCACTTTCCAACTGCTCTCTCAAGCCGCAGGACGGGCGGGACGAGGAGCAGTAGCTGGAGAGGTTATCTTGCAAGCCTACGATGCGGATAATAAAATCTTACAAGCTGTAGTAAATCATGACTACAGATCTATGTATGAAAGTGAATTGGCTATAAGGAAAGAGATGCTCTATCCGCCATTCTCCAGACTAGTGCGTCTTATTCTGACAGGTAAAGATGATGACACCGTTCAAGAAAAGGCCTTTAATATAGGTCAGATTTTGCGCGAAAACGAGGACGGCTTTACCGTTTTAGGCCCCGCTCCCTGTCCTATTGAGAAGATTAAGGGTAAGTATCGTTGGCATATACTTTTGAAGAGTTCCGTCCTAAAAAATAGCATCAATGCTTGCTCTGTTATTTTGGATCGCTTCCAAGATAGCAAAGGCAATGTGCAGATCGTGCTAGATATTGAACCTCAATCACTCGTTTAATCTGTAATGCGTAATGATAGGTAAAAATTAAATTGAGCCGCACCTTTTATCTCAATCCGCCAG
>JAFSXH010000123.1 GCA_017444165.1 bacterium
AATTTTAGAGCGCAGAGAAAAGAGTCTAGGATCGATCCCCGCTATCCATTCTGCCTTGATAGGTTCTGCTATATTGGGACAGTTGGAACGGTGAAGCAGATACTCCCTCTCCCTCCTTTGGCAAGCCACAATCTCATCACCAAAGACGGGATTACATTGACGACACAAGAAAACTTTGCCATCATTGACATTTTCCAAACGCACTGAGAGGAAGACATCATTAGATCTTACGGAATTAAAGCTGAGCTGTTCAAATTTCTGAGGGTTATTCTCGCGATAATCTTTAAGAACTTTAGCAAAATTGGCGATAGGTATGCGGTAACTGCCGATATTTATGTAGAGTTCTTCAGCTGAACTGCAACCTAAAGTTCTGTACATATGGGCCATAATGTTGCTGTTAGTCTGAGCTCCCGCCGCTCCTTGACGGATAAATTCAGCACAGACCAACTTATAACCGACACTCTTATTAGGTTCGGGAGACTCGTTGTGCAGGAACCACTTGCTTATACAGCTCTTGGCCAAGCGTGTACGGCATTTGTTGTACCAGGAGCGATTAGGTTGTTCCTTTTCAGCAGTGATGATCTGCACCATGTCGTTATCCCTCAACTGGCAATCGGTGATCGACACGGGCTGATCGTTGACTAAAGCTCCCTTACAGCGCAAACCCACTTGAGTGTGAATTTTAAAGGCAAAATCTAAAGGTGTAGATCCCTGGGGCAGTTCGATAAATTGGCCCTCAGGAGTACAGCAGATAATACCTGCACTGAGTTCTTCTTGACACAAGCGGTCGATAAAGTCTTGATCTCCCTGAGTTCCCTCTTTCATGTGAGTTAAAGAGTTTAACCAGGGGGTAAATTGACGGAAGAGACTCTCATTATTGTCTGGTCTACTATCATCATAGCGTCCCGAAACGAATACATTTAGTATGCCTAAACGGTTTTCTGCCTCTTCCTCTTGAGAGCAGATCTGGATCTCCACCGCTTGATGGTTAGCACCAGATATAGTTGTATGTAAGGCCTGATAATTGTTGCTCTTGGGATTGGCAATGTAATCTCTAAATTTTCCCTGTATGAAACCAAAATTGTGATGGATCACACGCAAAGCCTGGTAACAAGTATTTTTATCAGGAACGACCACTAATATGGGATCGAGATCAAATATCTGCTCCAGAGTCTTATTTTGGCGACGCATCTTACTTATGATGGAGTAACGATGTTTCCTTTGCAGAGATATATCAGCTTGAATACCTTCGCTACTTAGAGATTTTAGAAGGACATTCATCGTCTCTTTAATGCTAGCTGATCTGAGATTGCGAACTTCCTCTAACATGAGACCCAAAGTGGTATACTCATTGTGATCTATAAAGCTGAAGCAGAGATCCTCCAATTCGACTTTAATAGGCCATATACCTAAACGAGTAGCTAGAGGGGCGAAAAAGTTTAGAGTCTCTTTGGCTATGCGTTCGATCTTGTCGGGACGACAGACATCTAAAGTACGCATATTGTGAATTCGGTCGCCTAATTTGACGATAATTATGCGCATATCACTAGACATGCTAATGATTAACTTTGTCAGTGTGGCCGCCTTATCATCGCGTTTGGCCTTCTTTGTTCTCTCACTGATCTGTTCGGGACTGTTCTCTAGGGCTAGCTCTTTAGGTAAACTTAAACCCAGAGAAGCTGTCATAGAACCCATTAAACAGTAAGTGGCTTCAGATATAGTGGAGAGAGCCGTCTCTTCGTGGCGTTGCCTAGCACTAGCCTTGCCTATCTTGGTTAAGCCATCGACTATGTGACGAACTTCTGTGCCGAAATAATCTTCTATATCATCCAAACTAACTTTGTCTTCGTTGTCCTCATGAACATCGTGCAAAAGGGCCGCAGCCATACTGGCGAAATCTAACTTGTATTCGGATAAAATTTCGGCTACAGCTACGGGATGGGAGATATAAGGAGAACCACCTTCACGCGGTTTCTGATTTTGATGCCAATAGTTGGCATAGTTATAAACTCTATCTTGAATAAACTCTCTCTGTTCCGCAGGAAGGTGGGCTATGCTCTTAGCTATACTCTTTTCATATTCGGGATAACTTGGCCCACAATAATTAAACTCTCTCTCTGGTTTCGAACCTTTAGGAATGAACGTCATCTATTTCCTCTTTCTTATTTTTAACACTGGGAAAATGGGATAAGATTACATAGTCTAGCTTCTCTTTAAATACGTTCAAACTCAATGATCTCACTCCCAATTGGAAGAGCATATCATCGAAATCTTTACACTTGCAATTTGTAGCTATCTCTTGCAAGACCTCGTCGTCTAAACTCCCAGCATCGGACAACTCTAGATAATGTTCCAAGATCTTCTTGCCAAAGCCTATATTGGCATTTCTACTGTAGTTCTTTTGATACCACTGGCTGAGTAATTTCTGAGCATCACTCGTTTGGCACATATCGTACCAGCCGCGTGTGGGCGTGGCATCGTCAGAAATAAGTATGTCGATAAAGTCATTATCTTTTAAATTGTAATCGATAGAGATATTTTGACCTCTGAGAACGGCCCCTCTGCATCTGTAGAGGAACTTTCCATCTTCTAAATCCATAGCAGCAGCAAGATCCAGTATGGTAGAACCTAAAGGTAAGTTGTAAGATTCACCCGTCCTCTTGCTAAAACAACTGATCTTGTCTACTAAGCTTTCGCGCAAGATTATATCCATAAAGTCCATATCATCTTCAGTGACTTGGCGTTTGTCACTTAAAGAGGACAGCCACGGAGCACACTTCTCCTTCAAATAACCAGGAATATCAAATTTGCTATCTTTGCTGACTAACTCTTGAAAGATAGAGAATACACCGATCTTGCTGTTTCTCAGCCCCTCACGACTGTAGATCTGGATGAGATCGAAGGGATAAACCTTGATAGTATTAGACCCTAAAACGTACCTTTTAAAGATATTGATCTTAGTTACATTCAGGTATATATGGATTCCCTGATAACCGTTCATTTTAGGATTAGTGATATAATCGCGGCATTCAAAGGTATCGTACAAACTGTAGATCTCTCTCTGAACCATCTTGCAAATCTCATCGTTGGCAACCACTATGCGTATAAAATTGACACTGTGAATTTTGCGCTTAAAGAACTCCCTCGTCTTCAAACTGTACATGATCGTGTAAAGAGGATTGTCTTCTATAGTGACTTCAGCATCTATGTAAGAATCGTAGAGCTTCTTTTCAATCTTCTCTTTTTCAGCCTGGAGATACTCATGGAAACGCGCACGCGTGTAAATGCACATAGTCTCCATACTCTGATAAGTGTGAGAGTAGATGTAGTAAAAACAGAGATCCTCTAATTCGGTCTTTATGTCCCACAACCCGAAGCGAGTTGCAATAGGACAATAGAATTTAGCCGTCTCTTTGGCTATGCGTTTCTGTTTATCGCGCCTTACTCCCACCACTCCATTTATGCCATTCTTGGATTCTAAGGTCCTCATGTTGTGTAACCTATCAGCGATCTTGATCAAAAGAATACAAGGATCGTGAGCTAAACCAGTGAGGAGTTTGGCTTGGGAGGCGTATTTGTCACGGATCTTAGCTAACTTGCTCAATTCATTGGAGACATTGATAGATCCCCAACTTTTAGGAGCTTGGAGATCTGGATTTTCAGCGATAAAACGCCTGTGCTTGCCACTGGCCAAACTTATATTGGTGACATTCTCCACTAAGGAGCGGATATAAGGACCGAACAACATCTCTATCTCGCTAGTATTGAGAAGATCGAGATTGTCTTCATAAGTATCATGTAGGAGGCCAGCAGCTAACATCCAAACTGGTGTATATAAAGTAGCTAAAATTTCTAATACAGCTACTGGATGTTCCAAGTACGGTCCCCCCGTCTTGCGCTTCTGGTTTCTGTGCCAAAAATTGGCAAAAGGATATACTTTTTCTATGATAAAACGTCTGTGATTAGGATTTAGATAAGATGTAGCTTTGCGTACTCTATCTCTCAACTCTGGATAGTCAGGTAGGCTCTTATCTGTGTATCGTTCCGGTAAAGGATTGTCAGGTAGTGCATATATTTCTCTGTTCTTTTCGGATAAAGTATCTTCAAGATAATTCATTACTCAATCCTCCCTCATAGCAGTATTGTATGAATTGCAGATGAATTTTTGTAAAGAAATTATTAAATTATCTTCAATAAAAAAACAATGGCTCCAATTCGAGACTCAGATCAGTCTAAATCCACAATATAGCCAATTTTTGGAGGAAATATGCTCAGTAAATTTTCCCTGTATACTGTGGCTCTATGTTTAGGTGCATCATTGACCTTTTCAACTATGACGCAGGCTAGTCCATTCACTGAATTGCGAGATAAGTATGTAGCCAGTGTAGCTCCCTTGGAAAAAGTTGCTAATGAAGCGTGGTGGGAATCGGCCACTACAGGTAAAGAAGAGGCTTATGCACAGCGCAACAATGCAAATGAAGCTATAGCTAAACTGCATCAAGATAAAGAGATGTTTAGATTGATAAAGGAACTGCGCCAGAGTGGTCAAGTTACCGATCCCGCAGAAAAACGTCAATTGGACATAATGTATTTCTCTTATTTGCCTTATCAGGTCGATCCCGAGATTACCAAGAAGATCATTGTCCTAGAATCAGAAGTTGACAAGATCTTCAATACTCATCGCAGTTCTGTTAAGGGTAAAACCTTGACAGAAAATGATGTGCGCAAAGTTTTGAGTGAGAGTAACGATAGTAAGGAGGCGCGTTTGGCTTGGGAAGGCTACATGGCTGTAGGTCAAAAGGTAGCTGAGCCTCTGAAAGAGTTAGTTAAGTTGCGCAACCAGATGGCCCAGGGTATGGGTTATCGTGACTTCTTCGCCATGCAGTTAGACATTCAAGAGTTCAAAGAGGATGAGCTTTTTAATATGTTCGATGAGTTGGATCGCTTGACAATCGCTCCATTTAAGGAGTTGAAATCCGAAATAGATGCTTACGAACGCAAACGTTTTGGACTCAAAGATTCCGATCCAGTCCGCCCTTGGCATTTAGGCGATCTCTTCTTCCAGGAAGCCCCCGAACTGAAGGATGCAAAAGGATTAAACTTGGATGATCTTTACAAGGATAAAGATCCTGTGAAATTATCTCGTCGCTATTACAAAAGTATAGGTTTCGATCCAGATTCTATCATCAGCAAAAGCGATCTTTATGAAAAACCAGGCAAGAGTCCCCATGCCTTCGCTACGTGTATTGATCGTAAACAGGATATAAGGGTGCTTTGTAATGTCAAACCCAACGGAGCTTGGATGGATACTGTCAATCACGAGTTGGGCCACGGTGTTTACGACAAATATATCGATCAAAATCTGCCCTTCCTTTTACGCACAGCTTGCCACATCTTGACGACTGAAGGTTACGCTCTGTTAGAAGGCGAGATGACGAGGACTCCCGATTTTTTGCATAAGGTTGTCGGTCTAGAGGGTAAAGAGTTGGAAGACTATAGCCAGGCCTCTTGGAAGTTGTTGCGCATAGAACGCTTAGTATTCAGCCGCTGGGTACAGACGATGCTCCACTTTGAAAAGGAGATGTACGCTAACCCCGATCAAGATCTCAATAAATTGTGGTGGAGCTTAAAGAAAAAGTATCAATTGCAAGATCCGCCTGTAAACATGGCAGGTCAGGACTATGGAGCTAAGATGCACATTGTTGGAGCTCCAGTCTATTATCACAACTATATGTTGGGTGATCTCTTTGCAGCTCAGGTCTATACCTATCTGACTAAGGAGATCTTGCATGAGGAGTCCCCCCTCAACACCTCACTTTATGGTCGTCCTGAGGCTGGTGCTTATCTTCAAAACGAAGTGTTCTCTTCAGGTACGCGCTATAATTGGCAAGATCTAACAAAAAGAGCTACAGGTGAAAAACTCAGTCCTAAGGCCTTTGCAAATCTATTTTTGAAGTAATCTGAAAAAAATACAATTTACCGAGAGCAGATCATTTTTTATTTTTTGATTTGCTCTTCTTTATTTTCTTTTCAATAATTAGGGGAGTGAGCAAACTTCCCAGAAGTTGTAATTGCTCACACATATCTTTGAGATTTACATGCTTCGTTATTTCTTCTTTTTGCACTCTCTTCAAAGTATCTTCATTTACTTTACTTAAAGCTTCTTTGGCTAACGCCAAGATTTCTCTGCCTTTAGGGCTGATAGAGATCAATTTAACCTTTTTGTTATACTGCTTCACTATAACCCAAGGTTCGATAATTCCGTCTATCAGTAAATTCACATTGCGACACATTGTCGCCGTGTCCACTCCTAAATATCTGGCTAAAACAACCTGAGGCACTCCCTCTTCAGAGACGTGATCTTCTTGCGAAGTATACCAACTAAGATCATTTAATGCTTCTAACAAAGACATTTGAGTAACTCTAATAGTCGTCTTTTTTTGATAAGTGTTCGATTTATCTTTAGCTCTATACTTAGCGATAGTGATGTTGGGAAGATACATATTGTAAATTCTGTCAAGAATTCTGGACAGTTTACGTGCCAACTCAACAAATTCAATAGCATTATTCATAAAAAATACCTTTCATAAAAAACAAGAGAAAAAAGAAAGCCAAACGATCTCTGCAAAGATCATTTGACTTAATCTTTTTTATACCCATCAATGAGACTTGTTATAGTTAGCGATGATGTCATCGTAATAATTGATGACCTGGCGCACATAGCGACGACGTTCATTGTAAGGACCAAAATAGAAACTGCGTTTGAATCCATAAACAATCGTATTTCTCAATTGACTCAAGCTCATATCAAATGTCTTAATCGCTAACTCTAACTCATCGGTTACAGTCGTATGACTAACTAAACGATTATCTGTACAAAGTGTTGCTGAAAGATTAGCATCTAACATCTTACCAAAGGCGTGATTTTCTGGTTTGCCAATGGCGGGATTAGTCTGTAAATTACTAGTCATACAAACTTCTATGGTAATGCGACTATCAGCAATGTGTCGACAGAGTCTATCCACATACTGTTGAGGATTGGCAATACTCGGACCACAGAGGTTAGGTGAGAAGAGGTGATAACCGTGACCTATGCGATCAGCGTGGAGATCAGTTATAGCTTGGAAGATACTTTCAGGGCCATAGGCCTCACCAGCATGAACCGTTTTATGCATAAAATTCTTGTGGACAAAATTGTAAGCCTTAATATGTTCACTGGCAGGATGGCCAGCCTCCGCTCCAGCTAAGTCGAAACCAACAATAGGAATGCCCTTCTCATCGCGCAATCTAACCATCGCACGAGCTAATTCCAAAGAAGCCATTGAGCAGACCTCTTCCAAAGGAGTTTCACGGAAGACATCAATTAAATTGTGATAATATGGGGAACTTTCAGCTACAAAGAATCGCATAGCACAGGCTATAATGCCGTAATGGAAGGGAGGTTCACCCTTTTCAGTAACTGCCGCCGATGAATTGTACTCTTTTTCAGCTTTTTTAAAACCGCGATCTACAGAAGTGACAACCTGCTCTAAATCTAAACCTGGACGGATGTGCAACTGAGGAGCGAAGCGCACTTCTATGTAGCGCACTCCTTCGTTAATGTTATCCCAGGCTAATTCATAGGCCACTCTTTCCAGAGCCTCTTCATCAATTAGAACAGCACAGGTGTAATTGAAACCTTGCAAATATTCCACTAAATTAGCATAATGTGGACGAAAAACCAATTCATTCATACCCTCTTCAGTGTAAGAAGGCAACTCTACATTGCGCTCTTTAGCTAATTCTATCAAAGTGTTTAAACGCAAAGATCCATCTAGGTGCAAGTGCAGGTCGGTCTTAGGGAGAGCGGTAATGACGTCACGCGGCAAAATCATCTTGCAAAAATTCCTCCATTCTTTTAGCTTTTGCTCTTCTAATGATCGTGGAGTTCTCCTTTTTTTGTAAATTTGCCATTTTGTTTACTTTTCTGCTCAACATTTTTATATTTTTTGTACTATACTATTCGAGTGAGATTAGCCTATGTGGAGGCCGCAGTGTTAAATAGTCTTAATTCTGTACAAGTTTCACGCTTGGATTCTCTGCAAAATAGCAGTTATTCAGGTGTCGTCTTTAAGCCTGACGAAGGAATAGTGGAAAATTTTACTATTGATGATCAGGTAGATATAAGATTTGTTGCCAGCGACGAGTTGGAACAGATTTTTGCCGCTACTGCTGATAAGGCGGCTAAATTAGAAGATCGCTTGGGTGATCATGTTCCAGGTCAGATTATCGTCAAGACTAAAGGTTCTATAATGTGCGGAGCTAACAATATCGCGGCTAAGTATGGGGGAAGGGTCTTAGAAAAATTTGACCTCAATAATCCCATATTCAAAGGTTCTCAAGGGGAGATGCTCCACATTCAGCTTCCCGAAGGTATGAGTACGGCCCAGGCTATGGCGGCTATGAAGGAAGATTCCAGCATCGATTACGCTGTACCAAACAATATCTATAGATTAGAGGATGAGCCGAAGGAGCAGAATGCTTCTCAAGATGGTGCAGGCAAGGCTAATCAAACTGTAGGTGGCAAAGTTCCTAACGATCTTGATTCTAAACTTTGGGGCTTGCAGAATAACGGTCAAGATGGCGGCAAGGCTGGTTGTGATATTGGGGCTACTCAAGCTTGGCAGAAGACCACGGGACTCCCCAACGGTCAAGGTCCTATTATCGCCGTAATCGATACGGGTGTAGATTACAACCATCCCGACTTGGTTGACAATATCTGGACTAATCCTGGTGAGATACCTGGCAATGGTATAGATGACGACGGCAATGGTGTAATTGACGATGTTCACGGTTACAACGCTCACGATGACAATGGCGATCCTATGGATGGCCATTCACACGGGACCCACTGCGCTGGAACAATCGCCGCAAAGGGTAACAACGGTCAAGGTGTAGTTGGTGTCAATTGGGACGCTACGATTATGCCTATTAAAATCTTTGGAGATGATGGCTCTACCGACGCGGCCAGCATTATCCGCGCCATAACTTACGCCACAAAGATGGGAGCTCGCATCACCTCCAACTCTTGGGGAGGCGGCCCCGCTAACGAGGCGATCAAAGAGGCTTTTGCCAAATCGAACGCTCTGCATATAATGGCCGCGGGTAACTCTTCGGACAACAACGATGAAGTGCCTCACTTCCCTGCCAGCTATCGTTTGCCTAACAGCATTGCCGTGGCCGCTACGGATCGCAACGATCAGATGGCCTACTTCTCTTGTTATGGAAAGAATACTGTA
>JAFSXH010000124.1 GCA_017444165.1 bacterium
CTTGCGCTTGCGGTCAGCCAAAGGCAATATTTCCAACTCACGCCGCAAGAGAACTATTTGTTCATCCAACTGGGTTATACGTTCATAGCCAGGGCGATCGCGCAACAATTTATCAAAATCAACAACGGCTAACTCTTCTGACAGCGGTCTCACCACTTTTGCAGAATCGCCACTGGTTCGACCGTTATCATCGGCTAAAGTGCCAGTTGGCACAAGTTGACCCGCCAAGATCAACGCTAAAGCGATCCCGCCAAAACTGATAACCAATCCCGAACGATTAAAGCCCATATCTGCACCTACTTAGAAGCGGCAGGCTTGTCATCTTTGCTAGGTTGACTAGACGAAGCATCACCCTCAGCAGTATTGCCACCAATCAGACTAGCATTGAAAGTATCAATAACCTCATCAGTAATATTGCGACCACCGTACATGACCGTTTGCTTGTTGAGCACTAGAGAGATACCCAGATCCTTAGCGACTTTATTTACTGAATTATTTACTTTCTGATAGAGAGGAGCGTACATCTGCTGACTGAGGGCTTCAAATCTAGCACTCATCTCTCTCTGCATGGCCTCACGCTCGGAATCAGAAAGTTTAGGAGCCTTTTTTTCATACTCTCTGGCCATATCAGTGCGAGCCTGGGTAAGTTTAATGTCAACTTCACTAAAAACCTTTAATTTGCGCACGATGTTTTGATCAAAGTAAGCTACTGGAGAATTTTTAGTACTATCTTCAGATTCCGAAGGCATCTTCAACTCGCCCTTTTGCTGGAAGATCTTTTTGACATCTTCAGTAATATCGGGAACACCAGTCACCACAATGCGCTTATCGAGTATGACCGTCATTCCCTTACTAGAAGCCACTGAAGCTATGGCCGCTGAAACTCTGTTATTCAAGGGGAAAATAATCTTGTTGCGATTGACTTCTACCTCATTTTGCAACTTGCGATACAAAAGTTGTAACTCTGCTTCCGCTCCCTCTTTGCCATTTTTTTCTTTCATGGCTTTATCAAATTCTTTAGCCTTTTTATCACTAAATTCTTTGATCTCTTTTTCAGCATTTTTGAACTCATCAAGAGCGTAAATTACGTCCGAATCAAGACAGCCGACCTGTTTGGCAGGTGAACTCATTAAACCACTCTTAGGGTTATAAAGATACCAACAAGTCACACAAGCGATAAAAAGTATAACAACTCCGACAACCGCCCAAGTTTTCTTAGCTCCCCCACTATTCGAAACTTTATGCTCCTCAGCAACAACTTCAGGGGAACTGCTATTTTCAAGATCTGCCATTATAATGGATCTCCTTTGAGAATTTCTTAGAAAGATTGACCTATACCGATACTAGAACGACTGCCCTCTTGACCGACAGCGTAATCAATACGAATGACACCTAAGCCCAAATTGGGGAAGACAATACGCAAACCTACACCAGCATCAGTGAAGATTCTGCCACTATTTTTGCCATATCCTGAGATCCAGGCATTACCAGCATCCACAAACACCGCACCACTTAACATCTTAATATTGCCAATGGGGAAGCGATACTCAGCATTCAAGAGCAAAATTTTGTTACCAAACATGGCATTGTCGCGATAACCTCTGAGTGTATCCGTACCACCAGCATAGAAGAACTCAGAAGCAGGAGCCCCGTTGCCTACAGTTCCATACATACCGCGCAGAGCTAAAGTAGAACGCTTAGTTACAGGGAAATATTTGCGACCTTCAACAACAAACTTATTGTACTTATAATCTCCACCTAAACCAGCAAAGGTAAAGGCCATACTGCCATAAGTACCCTTATGGGGACTAAAGACATCATCACGAGTATCGTACAAAGTAGAGAGGCCGATAGCATTGAGATCACCTTTGCCCATACCAACTGGAATATAAGGCGACTTGCCCGACATGGTTAAATTGATAGTCTCACGCCTCAAAGTAATAAAGCCGCGCCAATCATCGCTGAAAGGATGGCCGTAAGTGATCGTAGCACCATAAACTTCTTCATCATAATAAGCGTAAGTGCCGTAATCAGCTCCTGTCACCTGCTGTTCCAGATCGTCCACATTAGTGTAATATACAGAAACACCAAAAGAATCCTGAGCATCATTAATGGCGGGATCGTAATACGATATACCGTAAGAACCAATTTGTGCACCGCGCTGTAAATTGACAGAGATCTGTTTGCCTTCACCAAAGAGGTTGCGTTCCGAATAAGATACAGCACCAGTTATACCAGGACGAACAGCTCCAGAACCACCACCAGCATAACCCACACCGACAGTAGCCAAACCAGTCTTCTGTTCTTCAATATTGAGGACTAAAACAGCCTGACCTGGCGCAGAACCAGGCTCAACTTCCGGTTCAACTTTCTTGAATAGACCTAAATTATTGAGCCTCTCTAAATCCTTCTGTACCCTGTCACGACGCATAACCTCGCCAGGTTTAGTGCGCAAATTGCGTAAAATAGTGGCGTCTTTGGTGCGCTTGTTGCCTACTAATTTTATCTTCTCTAAAACAGCTTCTACGACACTGACAGTAACAACACCGCTATCCACATCAATGGATGGCTTGATAGTATCGAGAATGTACTGTTTTTCCTCATAAAGGGCGTAAATCTTTTCCGTATCTTCGCGCAGAGTATTGCGGTTAAATAGATCACCAGGTTTGGAAGTGATTAGAGCTTCAACTTGTTCTTTGGGGAAGACAGTCACTCCCTCGACTTTGATCTCCTTTATGACAATGCCGTCAACTATATTTAGGGTCAATTTTCCCTTGTTAAAATCTAGCTTGGTTATGTGAGAGGGACTGACAGCGTATCCTAACTCTTCGTTATAATACTTGTTTATAGCTTGAATGTCATTTTGTAAAACTTTAGTATTGAGGACTTTGCCCGTCTCTAGTTGCATTAAAGATCGCAATTTTTCCGTAGTCACAACGTTGTTGCCCACAACTTCGATCTCGTCAACGACAGGATTTTCTAAAACTCGATAAATGACCCTCACATCATTATTGCTGTAGCGCGTATCCAGACGAACATCTGTATAATAACCGCTATCATAGATAGCCTGCATGTCACGACGAATGCGCGGTTCTAATAACGGATCACCTATGCGAGTAGAGATGATCTGCATAATCTCTTCCGTAGGTACGGTCTTGTTGCCCTCAATCTCTATGCTGACAACCTTAGGAAGATCAGCCTCGTTCTCTTCGCTGGAATTATCCTCGGATTCATCAGAGTCACTAACTTTAATATCACTGGGGAAGACATTCTTAGGAGCCTCTCCCTCAAGATAACGGGCGGAAGTTACTCGATAGCCTCCACTCTCTGCCTCTTCATAAAAGACCGTCACACTGTCACCGATCTTAATGCCTTCAGCTAATTGGCTGTCGTTGTCGACAATAAAATCTAAGCTGAGAGGTTCACCATCCGAACCGACACCAGAGATTTTTAATTCGCTATCAGAAATGGCCTCTACAGTACCACTGAATACAGGAGAAGTGGCTCTGTTTTCAACATTTTCCGTGTTATCGGTACTTTCTGCATCTTCGCTGGACTCAGTACTTTCAATACCTTCAGTACTCTCCGTACTCTCAGTACTCTCTGCCTTTTCCGCAGTTTCACCAGTTTCAACCGCAGACAATTCCTTCTCTTCGGAATCTTTGCTCTCGAGCTCTTCTTCGACACTTTCAGCAACAGTAACAGAATCTTCTTCAACTTCTGCCTTAGAATCTGCTTGAGCTGCAGAGAGTTCCACATCGGAACTATCGGAAGAATCTTCCGACTCAGCTAACTTTTCAGACGAAGAAGAATCCTCAACAGCGATCACTTCGGGAGAAACTTCTTCTAATTGAACAACCACGACCTCCCCATTCGTTGAATCAGCTAAATCTACAAACTCATCACCGGTAACTTCTGCATTCTCAGAAGTTCCTATACTAATTAACGCTGGAATCGGTTCCCTAGAGCTCTCGGATGTATCAGAAGCATTTTCTGAAAATGCTGGTATTTGAGCCCCGAAACTGCTTACTAGCATCGCTGCCGATAAGACACGTCCGAGTGCATTCCTCATTGGATTCCTCCCTGCCAAAGGCGTAAAAATCTGAAAATCCTCGCGCTTTTCTGTAGACTCTTTATCTATCCTTCTTTGCTTTAGGGAAGGGGATCTTCGTAAAAACCGTAAAGAAATTAATATGTCCAGATTGAAATTATTACTAGTTGTGTTGCTTTTTACCCTATCGATATTAGGTAAGCAATTTACTTTTGCTCAAGACGAAGAACAAAAGGTTGTTATCTCTCCTCAATTGATTTGGCACAACAAGTTAGGTTTACAACCACAGTGGATAGCTGTAAATGGCAACATGGTTACCACCGCCTCAGCTTTTAGTTCAATGATAGCTAACTTCGATCTAAAAAGCGGCCGTTTAATTTGGAATTACGAAGGACCGACACCAACTGTAGCAGAGCCAGTGTTAGTCGATGAAAACTTATTCTTCGTCCATAAAAATAATTCTATCTCCGTTTTAAATCAAAATACTGGTGAAATTAAATCCAAGTGGCTGGTCTTTCCTTACGATGACGTGTTATCTCAAGAAGCCAAAGAACAAGAGATAAAGAGCAAAATTACCCAAGAGTATGATCGAGAAAAATCACGAGAACGCGCTGAATTAATAAAAAAACTGAGGCGCGTAAAAAAATTGATGCTCAAGGATAAATTGAGCCATCAAAAACAATTGGCATATACTAAACCGCTCGTCTGTAGCAAATATGTATTTTTTTTAGCCAGCAATGGCATGATGACGAGAATTAGCAAAGATTTACAAGAGGTAGTTAGGTACTACTTTCCCATTAAGAGTATAAAACAAAAATTTTTTTACAGCACACCATGCGGAGTGAACTTAAGTGATAACGATGATGAAGATATTTTAGTGAATTTATACGCCATTACAGCAGATGGAATTTTATATGATCTCTTAGATGATTTGCCAAGTTTTTACCAAACAGAAAAAATAGGCACAGAGTATGACGATTTTCGTCTGCCACTATACCTGATAAATAAAAAATTGTATATAATTTCTTCAAACGGCTCGATATATTGTTATAAGATATATGACGGATTAGAGAAGATTTGGTCAAAAAACACGGCTGTTCCTAAATTGTATCAGGAAGATCAGTACGGCAGGTTAATGGTGGAGCCTTGTTTCAATGAGAATAATGATACATTATATATAAATTCCAACAACAAGATCTATTCCATAAACGCCATTAACGGCAAGGTGAACTGGGTCAAAAAAGTTTCCGCCTCTACCCCAACAGCCTATTGGAAAGATCACATAATCGTGGCCACAAAAGACAAAGAGTTACTATTTTTGAACGCCAAAGATGGATCTATTGTCAAAAGCACAGAACTGCCAACCTCTCCCCGTACCAAGTTAATAGTAGAAAAAGATCACTTGCTGATGGGTGATCAAAATAGTCTGTACTGTTGGAAACTTTGCAGTGAGCAATGAGCAATCAGTAATTGGCAATGTGAAATTAGCAACTTCCCCACACAAACGCAACGTGTCAGTCTAAAAAACAATAAACTTACGACACAAACATAAAAGGTTAAATGACGAAAATTATTCAACCTTTTTCTTAGCATCTATAAATGAATCTACTGCCGCCCAGATATAGATCAACAGGGTAAGAAGACCAAAATAAACGGACAGACTGAGTTTTTTGCCCATTCCGCAAATGTTCAGCCAAGCAGGAAGTTCAACTTCCTTCACAGTCTCTTGAATAAAATCAAAATATACAAATATCCCATTGATAAAACAATACGCAAATAGCCCCGCAAACAAGGTGAAAAAGACACCAAAAAGGGCAGCCTTTTCAACTTTGCGATTCATAAATTGACCAGATCCAGGATAGACCAAAAGGGAGAAAGTGACTGCTAACCAAGGAGAAACTTCACGTTTACCGCCCCCCAAGATCTGTGAAATATCTAAACTTTTGTTGTTACCAGAATCTTCCAACAAAGTATCTCTCCATAATCGCTGAAATGCAGGCCAGTTTTGATCTAAAAAGAACTCTTCCTTCTTAAATATACTCCAACTTCGTATGTAGGTGTCTATGGCTAGCAATGTCTTAATTCGCGATTACGTCCCCTTAAGTGAAGCTATTTACTATGCCCCTCGAGGCAGATTGCGCCTCTATGGTTTGGCGGCTTATCTCTCACAACACTATTTACAGCCTACCGACCATCTAATCGGAGTTATCGGAGCAGAGGGTTCTGGTAAATCTACCATCATCAAAGGTCTCTTCCCTGGTTTAGAACTCACTAATGACGACGATGGTATTAATATGCCTACTTCGAGGGCTTTCAGTTTTGATCCAGACGATCAATTTTGCGGTCACACCTTCCATATAGATATGCGCTATGAGATGGCCTTTCACCAAATTCACGAAATAGTAGAAGTAGTCAAAGAGATCTTGCACGCTAAAAGGCGTATAGTCATAGAGCATTTCGATCTTCTCTACTCGCATTTAGGTTACAACGCCCAAATTCTCTTTGTTATAGGAGAAGATATGCGCGTTTATAGGCCCAATGTCTTCGGCCCTTCACCTATAAAATTGCGAGAGATGGCCCTCAGTACGCTAAAATATCGCCTAATGGCCCATACAGCAGAGGATATAGTCGGCAAGATTTTACAAGATGATTACGGTTACAAACCAGACAAACTCCATTCTGAGTTACACCACGGTTTTGTGATCCGCTTTGATCACTTGCCTGACATAAACATAGAAGAAGTTGAAAAGAAAGCACGTGAGATCATCGCTAGCGGTGTGCGCGTAGAACCAGGCGAATCAGATCATGTTCTCTTCAATGGCGTTCCCTTCCACTGCACGGGCAAACGGTGTCACGTAAAGAATACCAAAGAGATCGAAAACTTCAGACTTCTTAAAAGTTATAAATACAACCCACTGACGAAATCCTACGGATTAGTGGGCATAATTGGCGAAGAAATCGAGACTGCTGAAATGGAAGAGGAACTTCCACCCGCTCAAAGTGAAGACTTTGAAGATTCCGAAGAGCCAGGCGATAAATGGATCGGCATTGGCCCATTTGTAGGTAAGATGCACTTTAAAAGTTGACAAAATAGGAAAGTTAAAGATTTTTTCAATTTACTATTTACTTTTTTCCTGCAGGAGTGATATAAAAGGCAATAAGTGAGTTTGTGTCATTGGAGGTATTGTTATGAGTTTTTTATTTGGTACAGGCTTAATACAGGCCGCTCAGTCTTTTTCCACTAACTTGACAGCTACAGCCACTGCCGCCCAGATGCAGGCCAGTGCTATGCAGTCTGCTCAGACCATTTACACCCAGGTTGCTGCTGACGCGCAGAAGGAAGAGATGAACCGCTGGAAGATCCTCCAGGATACTCAGACTAAGATCCAGGAGATCCAGCAAGATGTTACCGTCAACCGCGCTAAGACTCAGGACAAGATGTTCGGCAAGTGGGATGAGTACATCCGCAGCTAGTCTGTAGGATACTGATTTTGTAAAGGTCTCGTCAAACGATGAGGCCTTTTTTAGTTGCTTTTAGACTTGAAATTTACTCAAATATCACAACCTTAGTAGCAATTATAATTTTTTTTAATTTTTTTTCCTTTACCTATTTACTTTCAATATAAGCGAGTGATAAAAAGGACAACAATATAACAAAATTCTTTTTTTTGGAGGACTAAAAAATTATGAGTATGGAAGCTATGAACGCTGCTTTTAGTGCCAGCAATTCCGCCCTGTACAGTGCCCAGATCGCCCAGTTGCAGAATCAGACTCAACAGCAGCTCATGAACATCAACACTGAGATGCAGTCCACCGCTCAAAAAGGTGAGATGCAGCGTTTCCAGATCATGTATGATACACAGACCAAGGTTATGGAGATGCAGCAGGATATGACCCTCAACCGTGCTAAGAGCCAGGACAAAATGTTCGGTAAATGGGATGAGTTCGTCAAGCAATAATATGCGGTTTGTTGCATAAGTAGATGAAGACTCCGCCGAGGCGGGGTCTTTTTTTTGGATTTTGGAGGAAAGATGTTACAAGGAAAACGTGGTCTCATTGTAGGTTTAGCTAATGCAGATTCTATCGCTTGGGGAATATCCAAAGCGGCTAAAGAGGCAGGTGCTGAATTAGGTTTCACTTATTTAAATGCCGCCATCGAGAAGCGTATGCGTCCTCTGGCAGAGAGCTTAGGAGCGGCTTTTATTGCACCCTGTAATGTAAATAACGACGAAAGCTTAGATCTTCTCTTTCAAGAGATAAAAGATAAATGGGGCCATTTAGATTTTGTCGTTCACTCTGTAGCTTTTGCCAAAAAAGAAGATCTCATGGGCAGATTTTTGGATACCTCACGCGATGGATTCTTAACAGCCATGGAGACCAGTGCCTATTCTCTTACCGCTTTGGCTAAAAGAGCCCAACCTCTCATGGATAAGGGCGGAAGCATATTAGCTCTAACTTATTTTGGTTCCGAAAAAGTTATTCCCAACTACAACGTAATGGGTGTAGCTAAAGCCGCTTTAGAGGCTTCAGTGCGTTATTTAGCCGCTGATTTAGGCTCTGAAAATATACGTGTCAATGCTATCTCTTCCGGTGCGATCAAGACCCTTTCAGCTAGAGGCATACATGGTTTTACCGATATGCTTCACATAACTCAAGAGCGTGCAGCCTTAAAACGCTGTGTGAGCGCAGAAGAAGTCGGTAAGTCTTCGCTCTTCTTGCTTTCAGACTGCGCGTCGGCTGTTACAGGCGAGGTTTTGCACGTAGACTGCGGCTACAGCATAATGGGAATGTAAGTTTGCGTTGCTTTTTTTGTGATATAAGCGTTATGCTTGAAGTTTGTCCTTTTGGGTTTTCCGCCAGCTCTTTAACAATGCGTATGCTTAATTCGTAATGCGTAATTATTTGGGAAAGAAATAGATAAGTAACTCATTTCAATTACGAATTACGCATTATGAATTACGAATTAGAAAAGCCGGTTCACCGCAAAAGGACAAACTTCGTCTAAGACTGTACGTTCTTATGTTGTAAATCTTGTAAGTTGCGCCTGCGGAGCTTTTGCTCTTTTTGATTTGCTCTCGATCTCACTTCGTTCGATATGTTCGCTCATGCAAAAAGGCAAAACTCCTGTCTAGGACTGTGCGTTGTAAGTTGTTTGTCTTATATATATTTATATTTAGATTAAATTATGCGCCCTGGATGGAACAATATCTCAATGAAGATGAATTAAACAGAGCGCGACGTTATTTGTTGGCTTCTAAGTGTTCAAATTTTATTGCCTCTCGAGCTAGATTAAAAATATTACTGTGCAATGCTATCGAGCAAATTAAGACATGTAATTGTTTAAGTGTAAGTTCTGAACCCATTGTTCCTGAGATAGCACAACAATTGCACATTGATGTTTACAAGGATGGAAAGCCCTATTTACCCGATTATCCTCATTTGATATTTAACTTAAGTCACTCAGATAATTTAGCAGTTTTAGGGTTAGCTTATTGTCCACATGGTAATTGTGAGATAGGTGTAGACTTAGAAAAAATTTCCGCAGACCGAGATCATATGAGTATAGCCGAACGTTTTTTTCATCCTGAAGAGTTTACAGCTATAAATTTATCTGCGGATCGAGCTTGTAAGTTTACAGAAATTTGGACTAAGAAAGAATCTTACTTAAAAATGTTGGGAACAGGACTGAAGACTCCTTTAAATTCTTTTTCTGTTTTAGAGGATAAAAATATCCATAGCGAGATCTTGCCCCATAATTATATTTTATCTTACTCCATTAATTTCACTCCACAAAGTGTGAGAGTGATCTTTATTTAAGGAAAAGTTATATGCGCAAACCAGAAATTTTAGCTCCCGTAGGTGATTATGCCGTCTTACAAGCCGCTCTGCAAGCTGGAGCCGATGCAGTATATTTTGGATTAGCCGAAGGATTTAACGCCAGGATCAGAGCTAAGAATTTTGATCTCCACCATCTACCACTCATCGTAAAAGAGATCCATGCGGCTGGAGCTAAGGCATATGTAACTTTAAATACTCTCGTCTTTGAGAGTGAGCTAGACAAGGTAAAAGATCTGCTCCAAGCGATTCAGGAAGCTAAGGTTGACGCTCTGATTATGCAGGATCTGGGAGCGGTGCGTTTGGCTAAACGTTATGCTCCTAAAGTTAAGATCCATGCCAGCACGCAGATGACTTTAAGCGATATTTGGTCGGTAAAGTTGGCTCAAAAGTGGGGAATCAGCCGTGTAGTCGTAGCTCGTGAGCTGTCACATCAAGAGATAAAAGACATATCTCAGACTACCCAATGTGAGTTGGAAGTTTTTGCTCTAGGAGCATTATGCGTATCCTTCAGTGGTCAATGTCTGTCTAGTCTAGCCTGGGGAGGACGCTCCGCTAATCGCGGCCAGTGCGCTCAACCTTGCCGCTTACCTTTTCGCTATTTTGCCCTCGATCACGGAGAAAAGGTCGATTTTACTCAAGGTGAGATCAAATTGAGTAAACCTGCCCATCTTCTGAGCCCTTGTGATCTAGCGGCATTCTCTCAAGTGGAGAATTTAATCAAGGCGGATGTGGCCTCTTTAAAAATTGAGGGACGCTTGAAAAATGAAAATTACGTCTATTGGGCAGTAAAAACCATGCGCGAATGGGTCGATGCTCATTTTCCAGGCAAGCCTTCAGCCGCTCAAGTTATGCAGTTGCGCAACAACTTGCGCGATCTCATCATAACCTTTTCGCGCGGCTTTACGCCTGGTTTTTTGAGCCATTACGATCACCAAAATTTTGTTCAAAAAGGCTATCCTAAACATCGTGGATTGCTCTTAGGAGTAGTTGTTGACAAAAAGGGTTCAACTGTTGAAGTTGATCTTCAGGCAGATAGCTTAGAAGAACACAACCACTTAGATATAAAGCCTTCACCTGTAACCTTAAATAAAGGAATGGGTATACTATTTTTAGGTTCCGAAGAAGCCCAGGGCGGCCCGATATTTGACTTCAAACAGAGTAAGAACAGGCTGTCTTTGCGCTTTGCCAATCCTGGCCCCGATCTCACTAAAGTTAGTAGAGGTGATCTCGCCTATTTAACTAGCTCTCCCCTATTGAATAAGGTAGTCGATCAAGCCCTCAACAGTCCTATGCGCGGTCGAATAGCTGTAAATTTAATTATACAAGGCCAACTCGATCAGCCTTTAACTTTAGAGGCTTCATTCTTAGGTAATAAACTAGAATTCCACAGTCAATCTAACCTGACCACAGCGAAAAAAAATCCCCTTAACAGCGAAACAGTTATTGAAAAGCTCTCCGAACTTTACCAAACACCAATATACATAGACGAGGTAACTTCCCAATTAGAACCTGGTCTATTTCTGCCACTTTCGGAACTCAAACCTTTAAAAAGAGAACTAGTAAAAGCCATAACAGAAAAAATCGCTGAAATTCAAACTGATAATGTTGATAAAATTGGCGACTTGCACAATTTGGCCAAACCTCGCTCCGTTCACTCTCGACCTATGTTAAGTGCCCTCTGTCGCACGCTAGAACAGGTGCGGGCGGCCGTCGATTGTGGTTATGGACTGGTAGAATTGGAAGCCTACAGGCCCAACCACTTAGAGTCAATGTTGTCATATCTAGATAAACACAAAAACACGGAGTGGCATTTAGTCCTGCCACGCATTCAAAAAAATGGCGAGGAAAGACTCATCGATAAATTTTTGGTTACACAGCCTCGCGGCCTTTTAGTACGCAGTTTGGGAGCTCTGTCTTACTTAACTTCCTTAAATAATCATCCGACTCTGCACGGAGATTTTTCTCTAAATATAACTAACTCTCTCAGTGCCGATCTCTTTTTGCGCTCTGGTTTAGATAGTTTTACTATTAGTTACGATCTTGGCGAAAAGGAATTAGGCGAACTAGCTTTAGGATTAAAAAAGCTGGCGAAATATTACCCGCAAGATTCCTCCCCTGTACAAAGTTGCGTCATCCCGCTTTATCGCCATATGCCCACTTTCCATACCCAACATTGCTTGTACGCTAACTTGCTAAGTCAAGGACGAGATCGTCACACCTGTCAGCATCCTTGCCTGAAAAAGGATCTCTACATCCTAGATCGGCGACAGTTCGCCCACCCTGTAGTGACAGATTATTTTTGTCGCAACACGATTTACAACCAAACTCCCCTGCAGTGGCAAAATATGTTTGCCCAAATATCGAATTGGGGTTTTGACAAATTTAGGATCGAGTTGTTAAATGAAGACTACTCACAGAGTTACTCCATATTGAAATATTATCATAACCTAATATATAAAATTGAAAAACAATTAAATTTAAGTATTTTTTACATTACATATAACAAAAATAGTATTTATAATGTATAATAAATTAGGAAGCCGACGCATAGAGGGGGGAGTCGAGCCCGTTTAGTTGTTACTAGACTGCATCGTCTTCTAATTTGTATACTGGAGTTCTCTGTCTATGATAAGTAAACAGACACTCATTGTTGGAACTTACAACGTGCAAAACATGTTCACGCGGGCGGACATAAGGCACGGCATGAAGATACCCGTCAAAAGCCGCACCTCTTTGAATGCCCTAGCAGAAAACATTCGCCAAGCGGATGCGGATATCGTAGCTTTGCAAGAATGTACTTCGCGCCAAACTTTGAGCGATTTTCTGGAAAACCACAACTTATCTGAAAATTATCCTCATATAGCTCACGTTTCAGGAAACGATTTTCGCGGTGTAAATGTAGCTGTCATTTCTAAGTATCCATTTACGGAAGTTACCTCTCATAAAGATGTCCGTTTTCCTTTAGTGGATGGATCGGGAGAGGGCAAATTTAGCCGCGACTTTTTGCGAGTAGACGTAGATATAAATGGCAACAATGAGGCAGATTTTACACTTTACACTGCCCATTCGCGCTCACGTCTGCCTGTAGGGTCAGTTAAAGCCGAAGTCAAAAGGATCAGTGAGGCCAAAGCTATGCGAGAGATAGCCGAAAGTGAGATGAAGAGGTATCCTCAGCGTCTTTTTGTCATCACAGGTGATCTTAATGATGGTTCTCAAGATACTTCTTTGCAAACTTTATTAAAGCCAAGTTCTGAGCAAGAGGAATGGGTAGATAGTCTAGCCGATAAACCTAGAGAGGAGCAAATTACTTGGCCATCTTATCGCTCTAAATATAACGATTACCCCGCTGAACAGCTGGACCACATAATATTTCCCAAGTCAGCGCAGAAACAACTCGCTAATTCTAAGGTCAATTGCTATAATAACAATGCTTCCGATCACTTCTTATTAACTTCGGAATTTTATTTGTACCAAAGGGAGTAGACTATGAGAATAAAATCAATATTTGCATTCTTGTTGGCTTTGACTCTGTGCCTGCTGGTAAACAATTCCGCCTCCGCGAAAACCGATGTGGATGTGTCGCGAATTTACGGCAAGATCAAAGTGGTCAACTCTTTTCCCGACTATAAAGTTAAGGTTGTCAACTCTTTTCCCGATCTGAAAGTTAAACGAGTAACTTCCTTCCCTGATAGTGCTGGAAAATGGCAATTTGTGGATAATTTTCCCGATTATAAAATCCAGTTTGTGGACAGTTTTCCCGACTTTACGATCCAGTTTGTAGATAGCTTCCCTGGAGTTCCGTAAAGTATCTTTCACACAACATGAGGGACACGCGTAAATCGTGTCCCCCTTCAATCTCAAGTGCTTTTATAGTACCTATTTTTTTGTATTTCAGCTACAAGTTCATCTATAATTTCGCGTCCGTGTCCTCCCGTCTCTTCAAATGAAATATAATCACTTAAACGATCTGTTATTGTTGACAAAAGAAATTCTATGCTATGTTTATAAATAAATTTAATAAACAATATTAAATATTTTAATAAACTTTGCTATTCATTAACTGCTCTCGACAAGCCGAGTAGGGCAAGCCCTACCAAGCAAGCGGTCTACGCAGCAACTACCACAACTGGACGTAGCACTACGCCCTCTATCCCGTCAGCCGAAACGTTCGGGAATACTTTCCTCAAAATTTGGAACGCTCCATTGACATCTGCATTTATTGTCCTGCCGTTATTAGCCTTAAACAAACCTCGGTAAACCCGTCTGCTTTTATC
>JAFSXH010000125.1 GCA_017444165.1 bacterium
AACAGAGGTCGTTAGGAGGATTAGGCTAGGTTTTTACCGTAGCCTAGCGTAAAGTCTTGTAAGTTTCTACTTAGGCGTGGAGGAGTTTGATGATTTGTCCCTCTTGTGGTTGTGATAATGATGCAGAAGCTGTTTTTTGCGACGAGTGTGGGGTGCAGTTGCGCTTGACAGAAGACAACAGTAAAGAAGATATTGAATACGTGGCTCCCTTCGTGCCAGAACAGATAATTTGGGATACATATAAGGTTTTGAGTATATTGCAAAATGATCTCAACTGTATTCTCTATGAAGTGGAGAAAGTGGAGGGAGGAGAGCGTTGTCTCGTCTGTGAGTTAGTTGAGCGGATCGACAGAGCTGAGGATATATTTAAATTGTTGAGAAGTTTAAACAGCGATTATATTTGGCACTGTGATCAGTTGAAAGAGGATGAATTAGGCAAGGCGCGTTATTTAATTGGAGAGATGCCTGGTATTCCTTTGCGCCGCTATTTGGTTGAGAAAGCTGTCACTTACATAGAGGTGGCCAAGATAGGTTGCGATATTTTAGAGGGATTAGGTGAGGTTCACAAGTTCGGTTATGTTTACAATGGAATCTCTCCCGATTCTGTATGGATCTCCGCTGAAGGCAGAGCCCGTTTAGTCCGTTTTGATAGAGTTATTTCTAAGGCTGTAGCCGTAGCTGATGGAACGGTTGTGGACGGTTTTTCTGCACCAGAAGTCTACGGTTTGGATGGTGGCAAACTCACTAGAAGATCGGATATTTTTAGTGTGGGAGCTCTTCTGTTGTTTATGCTCTTGGGCAGAGAGTTGAGCTTCAATGAGGATGGGAATAGTGTTCTTCCCACGACTTTGCGATTTAAAGCCAAAAATTTGACTAAAGTTATAGATAAGGCTGTCAAGCGTGAACCTAGTGATCGTTGGTTGTCGGCTTCAGAGATGGCGCAAGCTTTGAGTGCTTGTATTACCAGCAGTTCAACAATGTCTGTCAATGGAGTGGAGACTGCCCCTGCGACGGGCTATGCTCAGACTACTAATTCTACTTTTGGTCGTTATGTTGTGGCTAAAAAATCTCACGTTGGAGCAGTGCGTAAGGTCAATCAAGATGCTTTCTTAGAGATGACTCTCTCTGTTTGTGAGCGCGATATTCCCACAATTGTGAATTTTGTGGCTATTATTGATGGTATGGGTGGAGAAGCTGAGGGGGACAAAGCGGCTTCTTTGGCAGCACGGGCTATCGCCAGTGAACTAGTGCGTTTGACTTTACCTTTGAAAAACGATGGTGAAACTACAGTCTTGTTACCTGAAGATCCTAAACAGCGAAATTCTTTTATTATTGAGAGAGTTGTCAAGAAGGCCAATGAGGTCATTTTTGCCTATGCTAGCAAGGCTGAAAGGCGCAAGGGCATGGGTTGCACGATCTCTTGTGTGCTTTTAGATGGCGATCAGGCTACGTTTGGCCACGTTGGTGATACACGCGGTTACCGCATGGCTAACGATTTAGATCAAGTCACGACAGATCACTCTTTCGTGGGCCAGTTAGTGCAGATGGGGGCCTTGACACGTGAGGAGGCTAGACATTCTCCCAAACGCAGTATTATTTATAGAGCTTTGGGTACTCAGCCTGATGTAGAGGTCGAGGTCTATCAGAGAGTTATTGCTCCTAGGGAGTATATAATGTTGAGTTCTGATGGTGTGTGGGAGTATTATAGCGATGAGGAGTTGTTCTCTTACTTTACAGCTAATCTTACACCAAGCCAAATTTGTGAAAATTTGATCAGTACTTGTTTAGAGCGCGGGGCTAATGATAATGCTACCGTGGCTATCATTCGTCATATGTAGGTAATTAAAAGGAGGAAGCGTGGCTGAAGTTAATCTTTCCACCAGTTTGAGTTATCAGGCCATAATGACTACCAGTGAAGATAAGCTGGTCTATCTTTTGGCTGATGTTGTGCCAGGCGCAGATATTGGAGTAGGGCCTGCCTCACTCAATGTGGCTATTGTTCTTGATAAGAGCGGTTCTATGTACGCAGCGGAGAAATTGGAGTATGTTATCCAGGCGGTTAGTCACGCTATTGATCTCCTGCGCCCCAGTGATCTCTGTTCGATTATTGCTTTTGCCGATAAGACCAGGGTCTTGATTCCTTCTAGCCAGATCTATGATAAGACCTCGGCTAAAGCCATGGTGCGCAAGATTGATCATGTTGATGTCGGTTCGGGTACGTGCATGTTGCAAGCTATTGAGGCGGCTCTTTATGAAGTGCGCAAAAATTACGCTCCTGATCGTTTGAACCACATAATCCTGTTGACAGATGGTATGACTCTCAATGAAAAAGAGTGTATCTCTAAATGTGAACAGGCTGTAAAAGAGGGTATCTCCGTTTCGACTATTGGTGTTGGGGATGATTTTAATGAAAAATTCTTACTTGGAATTGCCAATAGTTGTAAAGGTAGTTCCTACTACATAGATCAGCCTCGCGATATCCAAGATATTTTTGCTAAAGAGCTTACGGGCGTGCAGAATGTCGTTGTTAAAGATTGCAAATTGGAAATTAGGTTGTCCAAAGATGTTCATATCCGCCACGCTTATAAAGTTAAACCTATTATAAATGATCTCGGTACTCCCGATGTTATCAATAGGGTTTGTTCTGTAGGTTTGTCTGACTTGCAAAAAGAGGAAGTCCAGTCGTTGCTCTTTGAACTTGTCCTGCCCTCACGTAAAGCTGGTGTCTATCGCATCGCTTCGGCTAGTTTGAATTACAGTATTCCTGGTCAGGCTCTTTCTGTAGGTATGTCATCTAAGGATGTGACTATAGCTTACACTGATGAACCTTCACAGGCTTCCGTCATATCTCCGCGTGTTTTACAGATGGCTGATGCTGTAAGTATATTCCGCCAGCAGACGAGGGCTTTGCAGTTGGCTGAAGTTGGTGAAAAGGCTAAGGCAACACAACTTTTACGCTCGGCGGCTACTCAACTGTTGCAACAGGGGCAAGAGGAATTAGCCAATCAGGCTCTCAGCGAGGCTACACGTCTAGAACAAGGTTCTGCGGCCACGTCCGCAGGAACGAAGAAGCTGGAGTACGGTACGCGCAAGCTCACTCAGCTTTTGGATACTATTCCCGATATTCCCAATATATCTTTAGATAAGCAATAAATATAAAATAGGAGAAGATATTCTTATGAAATGTAACGTCTGTGGATCTGATAATGTGGATGGTTCCATCTTTTGTGAAGATTGTGGCTCCAAGTTGAGCAGTCCCGCTCCTGCTCCTTTTAGTGCGCCTGCGGCTGCTGTACCTGTTCCTGTACCAGCTCCAGCACCAGTACCAACGCCAGCCCCCGCTCCTGCTCCTTTCAGTAATCCTGCTCCCGCACCAGTGCCGACGCCAGCTCCCGCTCCTGCTCCTTTCAGCAATCCTGCCCCAGCGCCAGCCCCAGCACCGACTCCCGCTCCTACTGGTGCCAGTTCTGTCTGTCCTTCCTGTGGTTCAGCTAATGCCGCAGGTAGCCGTTTTTGCGATGAATGTGGAGCTAGCTTAAATGGAGTGCCCTCTCCAGCTCCCGTTTCTGTTTCTGAACCTGTTCCCGCTCCTGCTCCAGTCCCAGCTCAGGTTGTTGCTAATCCTAGGATAGTTATGCCTGGTGGCGTGGAGATCAATTTAGTTAAGGATGAAACCTTGATGGGTCGCAATTCTCCTATGGATGGCATCTTCCCTGAGATCGATTTGACCGAAGTTGATCCTGAGTCTTATGTCTCCCGTCGTCATGGTCATATCCTGCGCCAAGAGGGTAAGTTCATTTATGAAGATATCGGTTCTTCCAATGGATCTTTTGTAAACGGTACAAAATTACAGCCGCGCATTCAGGTAGAGTTGCATAACGGAGATATTTTGCGCTTGGGTCGCACTGAGATGACTTTTAGGATGTAAGCGAAAAACTTATATTAGTTCGTAATGCGTAATTCGTAAGGCGTGATTATGGAGGAAAGATCGTTTTTGAGTATCTGTCACTGCAATCGTGCATTTATGAATTGCGCATTATGTGTTGTTTGTGTTCATTATTTTGTAGAAAGGCGGGGTGATAGGGTTTTATGGCAGGCGAACAGAGCGAAATTATCAACAGATTAAAAGATGGCTGGGATATGGCCAGCAAGTTGGCAGGCAAGGGTGTGGGTGAGGTCTCTAATCTCTTCAGTCGATCTGATGAAAGTAAAGGCCAGCAGAGTGGATTGTATTGGAATAGGGGAAGTTGGAATAGCAAATCTGGTTTATTGCCCGATATAGAATTTTTTGAATCACAGAATAATAGTAGCAGTTTTGCTTCTAGTGTTATGCAACGTTTAACGCTCTCTAAATCTGAGCGGCTATTCTGTCAGTCTTGTGCTGATTTGATCAGCGTCAACGTTGAGCAAGCGGTCGATTGTCTGAGCGAGGCTGTGGCGGCAGATACCCAATTTACCGACGGCTATTTTTTACTCGGCTGTGTGATGTTAGAAACTGGTTTTGCCAAAGAGGCCAATTCCTATTTTCAGAAAGCTCTGCTCTGTCAGCAAGGCTTAGGTGGTAAATTTAAGAAATATTTGCCTTCTTTTAGAATGTCTATTCCAGTCACTCCTTGGAGTAATGTCTCTCTCTTCCCTGATCTTTTAGGTCTCAATGTTTTGCTCGCTCTCTCTTGGCGGGAAATGAATAATTTAGATATGGCGATCTCCGTCATGGCCCAGATTTTGAGTGTTATGCCTGAAGCGGGTTTAGCTAAATTCTTCTTGTCGATCTTTTATTTAGAGAAGGGGAGTTTGAATGAGATAAACAGCCTCTTTGAAAATTTGGAAGTCAAATCTACAACTGATGGTTTAAATTTGCTTATTTTGAGTAAAGCCTGTCAACGATTAGGTGCGATCAGCAGATTGGGGGAAGTGTATGATAAGGCATTGGCTTGTAAGAATATAGATCGAATTATTCGCTATGATATCTTGTACTCTCAAGCCGAGTTGTGTTCGAGTTATTCCGCTTCTGAACTTCCCAAGACAGAGCAAAATATTCTCAAAGAGTGTCCTGAATATACACCATTTTTTAAACGCTTAGATATAAAATTGACTAACCTAGCTAATTTAGCTCCTGTGCGCACGACTGTGGCTATGCCTGGCTTAACAGAAGTTTTGCCCAATACTAAGGTAAACTCTACTACAGTTCTGCCTCAAACTGTTTTTTTGCAAATTAGTTGCGCCTCTTTAGGCAGGATATTCTCCTTAGATCGTCCTTTAACGACTATTGGGCGTGAAATAGGTGATATTGTCTTATCTAATGATACCTCCATATCGAGCAATCACGCCCGCATAATTCGTGATGATAATGCTGGCTGCTATTTTGTGGAGGATATGCACTCTACCAACGGTACCTTCCTTAACGGTATGCGTTTAGGTTCTCAAAAGCAACCGATTAAGAGCGGCGATAAG
>JAFSXH010000126.1 GCA_017444165.1 bacterium
CAAAGAGGCTATGGTTAGTAAAATAGTAAGGAACTTTGTTTAACTTGGCCCATATTAAACCTATGAGTCCGACTGTTCCTGGAGTGTGAATATGGATAACTTCAGGGGCAAATTTACTTATACGCTTGAATACCTTCCAAGGCCAGGGCAAACCCAAACGATTATCAGGCAATTTAGGCATAGGTATGGAACTAAGAGTAATTATCGACTCAGTTATTTTTGCTTTATCGTAGCGTGGAATAACCAATAATACTTCTAAGCCTCGTTTGTTAAGTTCACCTTTTAGTGTGTGTATAGAGCTGCTAACTCCATTTACAGCAGGAAAGTAACAATCAGAAAAATGGACAATTCTCATAGACGATTTATCCTGCCCGAGTCGACATTAAAGAAGACAAAATTATCATTACCGTAAAAATTATCCATTGAAAATTGGGTAGTTGTCAAAAATACTTGACCTAAAGATAACAAATATTTCAAAAGCAGATTAGATCTGTTTTCATCCAATTCCGACAGACAATCATCCAACAAAATTATAGCCTCTTCCCCAAATTGCAAACTCATGATTTTAGCCTCAGCCAAGCGCATAGCCAACGCTAAACTTCTCTGTTGTCCTTGTGAGGCAAATAATCTCAAATCGTAATCTTTAGCTTTGATTAAAAAGTCATCCCGATGGGGGCCAACTTGAGTACTTTTGTTGTAGAGATCTTGACGATAGTTCTTTTCTAAAGATTCAGCAAAAACTTTTTTTAAGTAACTTATCTCTCCAGCTTCTTCTTTATTGAGAGCATTTTTAGGAAATTTGCAGATGTAACTTAGATTTAGCTCAATCTCGTCTGCAGACAAATAATTATAAAATTCAGCAATTATGTTCTGCAAAGTCTCTAAAATTTTTAATCTCTCTAAAATGACTCGACTGCCAAAATCTACTAACTGCTCATTTAAAACATCTAAAATATCTCTGTGCTTATTCTCTAAACTTACTTCTCTATCAGTTCCTCTCACATAGAGATGTAAAAATTTATTGCGCTGATGGAGAACTTTTTGATAATTATACAAATTATCGCAATATTCGCGGGAAATTTTGCAAAGTAAGACATCTAAAAAGCGTCGGCGCATTATTGGACCAGCCTGAATCAAAGCTAAATCTCCAGGCACAAAGAGAGTTAAAGGAACTTCTGGTAAAAGATCTTTAACGCGCTTGAGTGGACTGTCATCCTTGAAAATTTTACGCTCTAAACTTCTGCCCTCTTGTAACCAACGAATACTTATGCGTTTATCAAAACAATCATCAGATTGTAGCCAACTGTCAATTTCAGTAAAATTACAATCCCATCTAATTAATTCGCTCTCATCCTTAATGCGAAAACTTTTCGAAGAAGATAGTATGTAAAGTGACTCCAATAAATTAGTCTTGCCCTGGGCATTATGACCTACAAATACATTTATTTTTGCGTGAGGCTCAAGTTCCAACTCCGTATAATTTCTAAAATTTTTGAGGGAAATTTTCTTAAAAAACATAAACTTTCTCGGATATTAAATTTTAGCTCTATCCAATTTGTGAGGTTTTATGGTGAAAAAAAATCTTCCTTTGCAAAGTATCAGCAATATTTTCGATGCCATACTATTTCACAATATTCCTGAAGATCATATTGATCTCGCTATAATAAGATCGCGCTGGAAATCAATTATAGGCGGCTCTCTATTTTCTCGTACCTACCCTGCTAATTTTGAAAAAATTG
>JAFSXH010000127.1 GCA_017444165.1 bacterium
AAACTAAATAAACAACCGCCCAACCACCGATAAAATAGACCATATACTTATACCAAAAAGGCAGATTTTTGCCAAATATCCAAATATAGACCCAGGGAGAGACGTTGGTAGAAACATTCAAAATTACCAACGCTGGTATTTTTCCCCACTCTCTTTTTAAAGCTCTCTTAACTATAGCTAAGATAGTCCACCAAAATATAATACTCTTAATGGAATACATAGTTATAAATATAACGGGATTGACCTCATAATAATTTACGCAGAGGTTCCACCAATAAGAAACAAACTCACTCACCAATTCCATAGGTTCTACCTGCTATAAACTGAACACTAATGTACAATTACTTTCTACCAACAACCCAACTCAAATTCCAGTTAAAAGCCTTATCTAGCTCCCTATGGCTAGGATAAAAATTGACGAGTTTTTGTACACTAAACGTTTCATCTCCGACATTTTCAAACATAGCTAAAGCACACATAGTAAGTTTTTTATCATAAGCATCCATTCTAATAATCACATCTTCAGCATGGGGATACTTTATCGTCACCACACCATTAGTCTCTTTCCAGTTGGGGACACCTTCATAGATGTATGTAAAAACGAGAATGCGTTTAATCTTAGAGATCTCATCACCATTTATGCGCAAAGTCTCTCCCTCTGCACTATCACCACTGCGATCATCTCCATCTAAAGATACATAAGGAGCCTGCTTAAGAGAACCAAAACAATTGCCCAAAGCCTGCACGACACCCTTATTTCCATTTTTTAACTCATAAAGACAACCTAAATCTAAATCTATGCCCTTACTGCCAAACAACCTGCTAAAGAATCCCTGGTGGACATTTTCGCTATTCCAATTTAAATTTACAGAGATCTCTCCTAATCTATCAGACTTCTTATTTAAATTTATCTTCTGACCCTTTTCCAGCGTTATAGACATAATCAACACCCCTCACTACTTAAACTGTTCCGCGCGGGGTTTTATACAAAGACGAAAATACCTACAGATAAATTGTGAATTGCAGAACTGTAACTTTTTAGTTATAAAAAAAAACACTTGCCAAAAGATCTCATAAAAGTATAATCCGAGGGCTTTGAATATATTTGCACTTAGTGATTTACATTTATCGTTTACCCAAAATAAAGCTATGGATATTTTCGGCGAAAAGTGGCACCTCCATTGGCAGAAGATCGCTGAAAATTGGCGCAGAACTGTAAAAGACGAGGATATTGTTCTGGTAGCTGGAGATATATCTTGGGCTATGCGCCCTCCTGAGGCTCAAGAGGATCTCCTTTGGTTGGAAAAATTGCCTGGCCACAAGGTTCTGATCCGCGGCAACCACGATTATTGGTGGCAGAGTATAGGCAAGATTCGTTCCGCTTATCCACAGTTGAACTTCATCCAGAACGATGTTATTAGTTTCGGTAGCATAAGCATTTGTGGTTCACGCGGTTGGGCCCAACCTGGATCGCCAGAATACACAGAAGAAGATATAAAGATCTACAAGCGAGAGTTACTGCGTTTGGAGATGGGGCTACAAAAGCTCGATCCTCAAGCTGAACTGAGAGTGGCTATGCTCCACTATCCTCCTTTTGGCAGTATAAGTAATAAATCCAGCGAGTTTATCGATCTGTTAAAAAAGTACAAAGTAGACGCTTGCATATTTGGCCATCTGCATAATTTAACTGGTCCTGGCATGAGTTTTAGTAACGATGGCATAAATTATTATTTGACTTCAGCCGATTATTTAAATTTTTCTCCAGTACTTATTTGGAATGGAGAGAATCTAACAGAGACAGAATTAGTTTAACCAAAATATCTTTTAAGGAGTACGAGAGCTGTGAATAAATTTTTCTTTACCTTAGGTGTAGCCGCTTTAACAACCCTCAGTGTCTTTACTGCCAATGCGCAGATTACTGAAGATTACGAGAACAACCACGTTGGCAAAATATTTCAACAGGCTAAAGTCGATTTAAATAACGATGGTCAAAAAGAGACGATAGCTTTAAAATCTTTTAAGGTCCTCGAGTACGGCGATCTCTTTGCTAAAATTCTCGTCTTTGATGCTAATGGTAATATTATCTACCGTGGCCCAGAGATCACCGATTATCAAGATAACAGACATATAGGTTGTTTTAACCACGGGAACTCTAACTTAGACCTCATTGCCGACATAGATGGAGATGGATATTTGGAGATGCTCATCTCTATGCCTCAATCTGACGTACGCCCACGGACTTACTCAATTTGGCGTTGGAATAATAACAAGTTTACCTATCTGCGCAACGCTTCAATCATGAGCAAAGATAACAAACAATTTAAATTCATGCCTTCTAATGGCGATGGTAATGGCTACTCTTTCGTCATGGGCTTTAATCAAAAGATCTACGCCCCAGGTCAAACTATTAAAGCTAGTGTTTTAGATTTTATTAATGGATACGGCAATTATCAATCAAAAGACTTGCTCCTTACTCCCAATGCACAGGGCTTTAGAGTGGAACAGTAACTTGGTGTTATAAGCCTTGTGTGTTGTGGATGAGCTTGTTGTTAACAATTAGTAATGATTAATTCGTAATGCGTAATTACTTAGAAAGAAATAATTACGCATTATGAATTACGAATTAAAAAGTCGGTTCAACTCAAAAGAACAAACTTATTCTGCGACTGTTCGTTGTAAATTGTAAGGCCTTGCGTGTCATGTTGGAGCTTCCTAAGATCCTTGATAGCCATAGTCATTTCTGTTTAAAATTGCTTTGGAAGAGCTGTTTGGATCTGGGTTCGTGTGACAACTTTTCTGAAATTTGGGAAAAATTATCCCACTTAAAAAAGGGAAAACTCAATTTAGCTGTTGGCTATCACAATGAGCGATTCGCTCTTGATAAACGCGATCTAGAGAAGCTCCCACCTTTGGTGATTATCAATTATTCGCTTCATGGCTTCACCGCTAATCGAGAGGCTATAAAACTGCTCAACCTCAACTCTATACCTCCAGAACAGGCTATGCTTGACGTATGGAAGTACTGGGCCGCTAACGAGATAGAAGAAGATGCTCAGTCATTTCGAGAACGAGCCGTCGAACAGGCCAAGCAGTGGAGCGATCTAGGGCTGTATGGAGCTTGTGATATGCTCTCGTTTGCTCTTCCCATAGAATTTGAGAATTTTTATTTAGAGAATTATTATCCTGACCTGGATAAACGGAAAGTAAAGATTTTTCTAGATGGTTCACTAGGAGCAAAGACAGCCGCCTTTACAAGAGAACTCCTCCTTTACGAAGATCAACAACTGTACAAAATACTTGAAGAATCCACAGAAAAAGAGCTGGCCATCCATGCCATAGGCCCACTAGCCATAGAACAAATATTGAATGCAATCGAAAGGCTGACACAAAGATCCCACAAAATTCGCTTAGAGCACTGTCAATTTATCGACAAAACACAAGCCCTGCGAGCCAAAGGACTAAACTTAATTCTTTCCATGCAACCCAACTTCAATAGAGATTCGTTCACTTACAAAACCTGGCTGGGTTTAGAATTGGCAATTAAAAATAATCCTTTTCGCATGTTGATCGATGAAGTGGGTTTTCAACCAGGAAAGGATCTGATCTTCGGTTCCGACAACCTGCCCTTAGGACTAGCTCCAGCCTTGGAAACCGCGCTCTTTGGCGAACTCGAAGAACAGAGATTGAGCTTGGAAGAGCTTCTCAAGGGCTATCGAGCCGACAGTGGCCACGGCACAACACTTTACGACATAGACTACACAAAAAAAAGAGCCTCCCTCCATAAAAGGAGAGAGGCAAAATTCTAAGACGGACAACTAACCGCGATTGTACATCAACCTGTAAGTTCCCGGAGGCTCTATCTGTACAGAAGCACCGTTGTTGAAGGAGACGAAAGAGTTGCGGTTACTGTAACCCAAGTCGACAATGTTGGCTTTGGCTGTACCGCGTTGCTCGGCTAAAGCCAATTGTCCTTCCAAACTTAAAGTTACACGGTCACGCAACCAGGGACTCTTAAAATCGGGGCCAAATATCGAGGAAAGTTCATCGTTGACACCCTGGACTCCCTGAGCACCACCAACCCCGCTCATTCCACCAGCACCTTGTTGCTGGCCTATACCCATACTGTAGGGATTGTAATTCAACTGGACGCTATCACGACTGCGACGTGCTCTAATCTGTTCAATTTTATCTTGATGATCAGCCATCTTTACACTCCTTCCCATTCCAATTTTTTAGCATTATACAATAAACTGCCATATTTTTAGAGACCCAAACAGGGTTATAAATATTAATATTTTGTAAATATTATTACTCTTAAGCAATCCGTAATGGAATAATTATAAACTGCCCTACACAAACGCAACGCACAAGTTTATAGCACAAAAACATATGACAATCTCTTAAAAGGGATTATCTGGCAGTTTGCAAACTTAGCCCGCCATATAAACAAAGGAGTCCAAGCGGATGGCCCATTTTTACCGTTGCTCACAGAACGCCCTCTCTTCGTTGGGCGAGAAGATATTCTTAGATCGTTACGCCCTCAAGGACGGAGCCAAAGAGACTTTGCAGGTTGACGACACTGTAATTGCCCTAACTAGTCCCTCTTCAAGTCAGAGAGAGATCGGCAAAGTTGTAACTTTAGATAGTGAGACGGCAGAAATTCGCCTCCAGGATGAGAAGGTTATCACCGTTCCCATTGAGCGTTTAGATAAGCCCGTAGAACTTTACGTAGAAGATATGATGGATCGCGTAGCTAGAGGGGCGGCCCAATCTGAAGCCGACGATAAGCGTCAAGAGTGGCAGGAAAATTTCCGTTGGCTCTTAGATGGCTGGAAGTTTGTACCAGGTGGGCGTATTCTCTCAGCTTGTGGAACGGATCAACACTTAACCTTTTACAACTGTTTCGTTGTGCCTAGTCCTAAAGATTCACGTCAGGGCATTATAGACACTCTCTCCAACATGACAGAGATTATGAGTCGCGGCGGTGGTGTGGGCATAAATCTCTCTACATTGCGTCCTCGACACAGTTACGTAAAGGGTGTGAACGGACGCTCTTCTGGCTCGGTCTCCTGGGCTGGACTTTACAGCTTTGTAACGGGCTTGATAGAGCAGGGCGGTTCGCGGCGCGGAGCTCTAATGTTAATCCTCAACGTCTGGCATCCTGACATTGTGGAGTTTATAAACTCTAAGAAGAAGGCGGGCAACATCACCAACGCCAATATATCCGTAGGTATAACTCAAGACTTTATGGAGGCGGTTCAAAAAGATGGAGATTGGTCTTTAGAGTTCCCCGATCCCAGCGATGACAATTACAATACTGAGTGGAATGGCGATATCAAGGATTGGAAAGCCAAAGGTTATAAGACTGTCAT
>JAFSXH010000128.1 GCA_017444165.1 bacterium
GAAGATAAGAGATTGGTGGAGAGTTTGGGTGGTAAGGTTAAGGATAACCTTTACATAATAAACGCTTTTTCTGCAGACATCTCTCCTAAATCTATTCAAATGCTCATCCTATCAGACAGAATTGTGCGCGTTTTTGCTGATTCTGTAATTCACTCCTAAGAGGTTAAAAATGAAGGAACAAGTTAAAGAAGATCTCTTCGATAAAGTGGTCGCTCTCTGTAAGCGTCGCGGTTTTGTCTATCCTGGTTCGGATATCTATGGTGGTTTGGCCAATTGCTGGGATTATGGCCCATTGGGTTCTCAGTTGAAGAAGAATGTCAAAGATATGTGGTGGCGCAACATCGTTCAAGAGCGTGATGATATTGTCGGTATCGATGCGGCTATATTTATGCACCCGCGCACTTGGGAGGCTTCAGGTCATTTGCAGAAGTTCTCCGATCCTTTGGTGGACTGCCGCAAGTGCAATCAGCGTTTCCGCGCCGATGAACTCAGTGAAGATGCCGAGTGTCCCGCTGGTGGCAAACATGAACTCACCGAAATTCGCGATTTTAATCTCATGTTTGAAACTCAGATGGGCGTAGTCAAGAATGAGACTTCTCGCGTCTTTTTGCGTCCCGAAACGGCCCAAGGAATCTTTGTCAACTTTGCCAACGTACAGACTTCCACGCGCAAAAAATTGCCCTTTGGTATAGCTCAGATCGGTAAATCTTTCCGCAACGAGATTACACCTCGCCGCTTTACTTTCAGAACGCGCGAGTTTGAGCAGATGGAGATAGAGTATTTTGTAAAACCTGAACAGGCTGATGAAGCTTTCAAGAGTTGGGTAGATACTCGCTTCAGTTGGTATAAGAAATTGGGTATCAAAGAGTCCAATCTGCGCTTGCGTCAACATGAGCAAGATGAGTTAGCCCACTACGCTAAAGGTTGTTTCGATGTAGAGTATCTCTTCCCGTGGGGTTGGGGTGAGTTGGAAGGCATAGCCAACCGCACAGATTTTGACTTGAGGCGTCACTCTGAGTATTCTGGCAAGAATTTGAGCTTCTTCGATCCCGATACTAACGAACACGTTATGCCTTGGGTTATCGAGCCTTCTGGCGGTGTGGACAGGGCTACCTTCGCTTTCTTGGTAGATGCTTACGACGAAGACACTGCCGTATCGGCTAAGGGTAAAGAGGAAGTGCGCGTAGTTTTGCATCTCCATCCTCGTTTAGCTCCTGTACAAGTGGCTGTTCTTCCTCTCTTGAGGAACAAACCTCAATTGATCGAAAAGGCCAAAGAGTTGGAGAAGAATCTGCGCAAACATTATTTAGTGGATTACGATGATCGCGGCCAGATCGGTAAACGTTACCGCCGCTACGATGAGATCGGCACTCCCTTCTGTTTGACGGTTGACTTTGACACTTTAGAAGATGACAGTGTCACCGTCCGTGATCGTGATACTATGGAGCAGGAGAGGATCAAGATCTCTGACTTGCGCCACTATTTGGATGAAAAATTGTTAATGGATATGTAACTCACCCAAATAAAAATCACCCCGCACTATGATGATTAGTTCGGGGTGTTTTTTTATTTGTTAATGTGCGGCTGTCAAAAAATAATTATTTTTTGCGTTCGGCTTTCATGCGTTCTAATTCGGCGGCTTGAACGGCGGTAATCACCACAGTGTCTACTATATCTTCAGCCTTGCAGCCGCGAGAGAGATCGTTAGAAGCAAAATCAAAGCCTTGTAAAACTGGTCCTAAAGCCATACCGCCAGAGAGACGTTCCGCTAACTTGTAACCGATATTTCCCGCCTGAATGTCGGGGAATACTAAAACGTTAGCTTTACCCGCTACAGGAGAACCGGGGGCTTTCTTTTGGCCAATGGCAGGTATCAAGGCGGCATCGACTTGCATCTCACCATCTACTACCAATTCAGGACAACGAGATTTTACGATAGCGAGGGCCTCAGTAACTTTATCAATCTTTTCGTGCTTGGCACTGCCTTTAGTGCTGAAGCTCAACATAGCTACACGCGGTTCGGTCTCTAAGAAGAGGCGGCAAGAATTGGCTGTAGTCAAAGTTATATCGGCCAATTGGTTGGCATCGGGATCGATCACTACGCCGCAGTCAGCGAAGATCATGGCTCCGTCCTCGCCGAAATCTTTGTTGGGGACTACCATCAAGAAGAAACTAGAGACGGTCTTTAAACCAGGCTGTAAACCTAAGCAACGCAGAGCCGCTCTGACGGTGTGAGCGGTGGTATTAGTAGCACCAGCAACTGTACCATCGGCTTTGCCGTCTCTTACCATCATATTGGCGTAGAAGAGGGGATCGCGCATAGCTTCACTGGCCTCTTCTGGAGTCATACCTTTGGCTTTGCGCAACTGGTAATAAGTCTCGGTGTACTTCTCTAAATCTGCCTCTTTGAGATGGTCTAAAATATCGACATCATCTAAACTAAATCCTAACTCTTTAGCGCGGGCGCGGATAACTTCGGGTACACCGATAATCGTAATTTTAGCATAACCATTGTCTACTATCTGACGGGCCGCCTTTAACGTTCTGTCATCCATACCCTCGGGCAAAATAATGTGGCGAAGATTAGATTTAGCTTTGGAGCGCAGAGTCTCAAGAATTTGCATAAAACACCTCATTTATAACTTTTTCTTTTCTGAAAGCGGCCCGCTGTTCGTTTTGGCAAGTCTGCAAACCTGCCGTAAAAATAAATAGGATTTTGCCTGTAAGCACAAAATGAAGACTAAACTTGGAGGAATGTATTTTGCGGATTAAATTTTGGTTTTTGAGTTTAGCAATGGGGGTGGCTTTTAATTTTTGTTCTTTGGCTGTTCA
>JAFSXH010000129.1 GCA_017444165.1 bacterium
AAACAACCACACAAACACAACGTATCAAACTCACAAGGTACAGTCATAGACGAAGTTTGGCCAACATAACTTCAGGCACAACCTACAAAACCTTATATCCCGCTCCAAGGCAAGAAGGTTCCCTTACCCTTTCAAACAAATATTATGTTATGTTAATAGCTATAATTTCCGATACGCATGATCGTCTGGATACTCTGCAAAACGCTCTAGACATAATCAACAGCCGCCGGGCTGACCTCCTCATTCATGCTGGAGATTTTGTTTCTCCCTTTGCTGTCAAAAAATTTGCCCAATTTAAAGGGCCCATCTGCGCCGTGCGTGGCAATAATGATGGAGATACAGAAAACTTATCCTCAGCTTGGCAGAGCATAAAAGCCAATTATCAAGAGGGCTTGAGTTCTTTTAAGATTGGAGATCTGCAAGTACATCTGCAACATTTTCCTTATACTGCAGAACAGTTACAAAATTTACAAGGTGATCTCTTTATTTATGGTCACACTCACCATTTAGATATTCAAGAAAAAGATCGTCGCCTAATTATCAATCCAGGAGAATGTTGTGGCTGGATTACAGGCCAATCAAGTTTTGTCTTTTACGATACGATCACAAAAAAAATTGAAGTATGTCAAAAGAGCTAGACCTAAAACCAGATATATATTGCAAAGATGTTACTCAAGTGCCTTTTGCAGAACTGCACTCTAGAGGCATAGATAATATTTGTATTGATGTAGACAATACTCTAGCTCTGCGCGACTCTTACACTGTCAATAGTAAAATATTGACAACCTTAGAGGAAGCTAGAAAGTGCGGTTATATAAAAAATATTTGTGTAGTCTCTAATATTATCTTTGGAGCTAAACGCGCTAAACGCGTGGAAGAGATAGCTAAACAACTAAACACTCCACATTTTTTTGCGGCCAGATTTTGGCATCGCAAACCTGGTCCTAAACCATTTCTCGAAGCCATGAAGATGATGGACTCTCAACCGCAGAACACGGCTATAATTGGCGATCAGATATTTACAGACATACTGGGAGGAAAACGTTTGGGATTATTTACAGTCCTAGTTAAACCTTTAGGGCCAGATCATTGGTGTACAGCTTTAACTAACAGACGCAAACGAGAAGAATATATTCTGCGTGAAATGCGTCTACATCACCACAAAAAGGAGCAATAAACATGAAAAAACATTTTGCCCTCTTGTTGGCTGTTGGTGCTTTACTAATGTTTTTAGTGGCTTGCACAGCCAAACAAGAAGAGAAAAAAGTCGAAAATCCAGAGAGTACCCAAACAGAACCTGCACAAGTTGCAGAGAAATCTACCAAAGAAGAACAAGTCAGTAAAAATGACGGACAAAAAGCCAAAACTTTGATAATCTATTTCTCCTATTCAGGAAATACTAAAAAGATGGCTGAAAGCATCCAACAAAAATTACCTGATTCTGATATTTACGAACTTAAAACTGTACAAACTTACCCCGCTTCTTACAGAGACTGCGTGGATCAAGCTAAAAAAGAACAAGAGAATGAGATATATCCAGAACTAAAAGAGTATCCTGATGTCTCTTCTTATGAAACTATATTTATAGGTGCTCCCAATTGGTGGGGAGATTATCCTATGCCCGTCTATGGTTTTATCAAAAAAGTAGATCTCTCAAAGAAAACTGTAATTCCATTTTGCACTCACGGTGGCAGTGGTGGAGAGGTTATGTTCAAGAATCTTTTGCAAGCTACTGGCAGTACTGAACAAGTTCAAGGATTAGCTATCTTTGATAAAAACCTAGATACTATGGACAAAGCTGTTGAAGATTGGTTAAAAGAGATCGATAAAATATAAGTTTTTACATTTCAAGCCCTGCGCTTTTTGTAGCTAAAAAAAGAGCTCATGCCTAATTCGAAGGCGTTTTTCCGTGCGCTCTGAATCTGCAGATGATCTGGGTCATTGTACCCATGGGACAGAAGCTACACCAGGTGCGGGGACGATAAAGAGCCATAGCTACCAGACCCAGCAGAGCCGAAGTCAGCATGGTACTGTAAAAGCCAAAGAAAAATTGAGCAGCCCAATCGGGGACGGATCCAGCCGTGTAAGCCCAGTGCCAGGGAACCTTAAAGGTCCAGAAAATTTTGACTGTCTCGCTCAGAGAAGACACTCCGCCATACACCAAATAAGTCTGCCAGAGCATACTGCAGAACATGGCCATAAAGAAGCCCAGAAAAGCATAGCGAAACCAGGAAGCGGAGAGCCAGCGCGGCGCGGCCTTCTGACGTGAACAGCCACATTTTTGAGCCAGAACTGTAAAAAGCTGGCTTCGGCCGCACATATGGTTGCAGAACCATTTATTGCCCAGCAGTGCGAAAATTAGCGGAACGCAGAAATCAAACAGGCCCAGCCAGGCGAAGAGAATATTGAAAAAGCCCAGGCCAAAATAAAGTATGGCCCAAAGCCAGAAATAATCGTACCAATGTTTTTTCTTCATGCCTCTCCCTCGCGCTGTTTCAGAGTAATACAGTAGGCCGGGCAGATGTGCTGACACCTGCCGCAACCTACGCACTGGGCGCGGTCTACCACGGCAAAACAGCCGCGCCAGACGCTGATCGCCCCCTTGGGACACTCGTTCATGCAGGCTCCACAGGAGACACAACGCTTCCTGTCAGGCTCAGCATACCTTCGTACAGCCTTTGCCACTCTGTTCTTCTCCTTATTTATTCCATGCCACAACTCATTGAAACTCTGGTTGCCTGAGCGTCGCGCACCGCCGTATTGTAAAGGCGGAAGCCTCCAGCCAAGCTGAAACAGTTAAAGCCGTGCTGAGACAGGATGCGGGAGGCGATATAGCTGCGCAATCCGCTCTGACACATCACATACACGTCCTTGCCGCACTCAATTTCATCCAGTCGCTCTCTGAGTTCGTCAACTGGAATATTATTGAACCTCTCCCGCTTATAGAAGCTGAAGATTTTCGAGAAGTTTGGCATACGGACTAACGCCTAATAGCATATCACAAGGGAGTTAGCTATTAGGATACCCTTATTCTCAAGGGGCTGTCCAAAAGCCCTCTACACAGTCCCTCGAAATCGAAGTTCTGCTTACTTTTACGAAGTATATTGGCTACACCATTTACGTCTGCGTTAGCAACTCTGCCGTCGGCAAACTGGTACAATCCACGATGAACACGCTTTCCACTGAATATTCCAGTGTACGGATGTTCAGGATCGTAGATAGGAATATCGTCCAAGTCCAAACAACTTGCCCTGGAAGTATAGGATTCTTCCTGCTCTATATACTGCATACTGTAACGCTCACAAAGACCTTTCAATGCTTCTCGCAAATTACCAAAGCTGATTTGTGTGAACTGTTGATTAATCATTTTGCCAAGGTCAATGTTGCGCTTGAAATCACTGTTGTAACCACATACTATGGTTCCAATGCGGTGTTCAATACATTGCGTTAGATACGTCTTGCTCACCCCCTTTCACCACCGCCATTCATCTCCCACCTAAAATGGAAGAACCTTCTGGCGGATTGTTATAAAGAAGGCCAACGCTGTTACAAAATATTTTGCCTCCAGTATACATGAGCACAAAAAAAAAAGAACACCTTTTATCAAGTGTTCTCTCGCAGTTGGTATGCCCGGAGGGACTCGAACCCCCAGCCTGATGGTCCGTAGCCATCCGCTCTATCCATTAAGCCACGGGCACATGTCTCAACTGCGGACGCATACTAACACTTTATACCCCATAAGTCAAGGGGGGAAAATTTTTATTTCTTCCCCAGCTCCGTCATAGCTCGATGCAATTCTTCTGTCGAATGCTCTATGTACTCTTTAGAGGCCTTCTCTTCAAAATAGATAGGCTTACCGAAGCGAACTTCCTTACGGGTAAAATGTATCCACTTGTCTCCCAAAGGCAAAAATTTATCACTGCCTACAATAAAAACGGGCACGATGGGAACTTTACTCTTTATAGCTAAGAGAGCCGCTCCCGCCTGCAATTTGCCAACACCCTCCCCCTGGCAGATGCGCCCCTCTGGATAGATAACAACAGCCTCGCCACTTTGCAAAAGTTTTTGACAAGTGACTAAAGCTCTGAGATCTTGTTTACCGCGCTCTACGGGAAAGGCTTGCAAAAAAGAGATAACTTTGCCAAAAACAGGGATATCAAACAACTCTTTGGCGGCCATATAGTAAACAGGACGCGGCAAAGCCCCCAAAAGCATAACAGGATCGGAGTAACTCAAATGGTTACTAGCCAAAATGTAGGCTCCATCCTTCGGCACATTCTCTAATCCCTTAACTTCGAAACCACCTGTAAAATTTAAGAAAACTCTAGCTAAACGGCGCAAAGGCTTGAATAGAACATGAGAGAACCAGTATCCCATTTATTTTTCCTCTTCCAGCGTATACCCACTCCAACGCAAGGCTTCGACCAAAATACCTGAATCAGTCAACATAAAGCCCACTACATATTCACCTAAAAATATTACTCCCAAATCTGAAGTCTTATGATTGTAAACAACTACCTTAAGCACATTTTCCTTGGCATAAGTGCAGATAGGCTGACCCAATTTTTCTTTACACTGATCAACGGTAGAACCGATAGTAAGAATAGTCTGATCATTTTGCCTTAGATTCCAAAGAATATCTTTGCCACCTTTAGAATCAGTATTTACAGAGACTGCAATATTGACAACCCTGCCAGACTCTACGCGAAAGACGGCGTTTTTAGCATAGACAAATATACCCTCATCAACCTTCTCGACTTCATCCCTCGACAGTGCCTGCAAATTCTCAGCACTCATACCTATATAAAAATTATTGTGAAGATCATTAATACACAGGGGGGCTACACTCTCCCAAATATCAGCCTTTTCCGCTTTTTCCTCAGAACCACAAAGTTCATCCCATCTAAAGTGATCTTCTATTTGATTATCAATCAACGGACTAGCAAAAGAAGCAGTACACGCAAAAAATGCCACAAGAAACAGTGAAAACAACCAATACCTACGCATCACAACCCTTCCTTTCTTAATTGAGTGCAAATTTAAAAGATGAAGTTGCGAACGGCAATTCTAAACAGAAATTGCAAATCAGTCTACGGTTTCCACAACACCAGTCTCTTCACCCTGTGCAGCAGACTCTTCATTATCGGAAGACTTCTCCAAATCGGCAACCTTATCAGCAGATTTAACATTCTGCTCGTCACCATAACGAATGATAACAGGAGCTACCTTATTCTCAATTACTTCTTCTGTAACAATGCATTTTTGAATATCCGTATCTGAGGGGATCTCATACATGACATCCAAGATAGCCTCTTCTACTATGCTACGCAAAGCGCGCGCTCCCGTCTCTCGCTCTTCGGCTTTTTTAGCGATAGAATCTATAGCCTCATCTGTAAAAACGAGATCTACTTCATCCATATTAAACATATATTGGAACTGTTTAATAATAGCATTTTTAGGTTCAGTAAGTACGCGCACTAAAGCTTTATGATCGAGAGAATCCAAAGTCACAATTATGGGCATACGACCGACCAACTCTGGAATGAGGCCGAATTTAATCAGATCCTCTGGCGTAACTTGCTCCAAAAGTTTACCTAAATTGCGCTCTTTGCGACTTTCAATATTAGCCCTAAAGCCTATAGGTTTTTCCGAGACACGGTGTTCAATAATATCTTCTAAGCCCTCAAAAGCTCCGCCACAGATAAAGAGTATATTGGTAGTATCTACATCTATACACTCCTGGCCAGGATGTTTGCGCCCGCCCTGAGGAGGAACACCAACCTTGGAACCTTCAATGATCTTTAAGAGAGCCTGTTGCACACCCTCACCACTGACATCTCGCGTGATCGACATGTTTTCCGATTTGCGGGCAATCTTGTCGATCTCATCTATGTAGCAGATACCCTTCTCGGCTAAAGTTAGATCGTAGTCCGCGTTCTGGATCAAAGTACGCAAGATATTTTCCACATCATCGCCTACATAACCAGCTTCAGTTAAAGTGGTGGCATCAGAGATAGCTAAAGGCACTTTGAGAATGCGAGCCAAAGTTTGAGCCAAATAAGTCTTACCACAACCAGTGGGGCCAATAATGAGAATATTGCTCTTCTGAAGTTCCACACCATTATCTGCGCTATTATTCACATTTATGCGCTTATAATGATTGTAAACAGCTACGGAAAGAACTTTTTTAGCCTTTTCTTGACCAATAACATACTTATCCAAAAAGGCTTTAATAGCTTTGGGTTTAGGAAGCTTCGATCTGTCAAAAGTAGTCTCTTCACTCTTAGACTCTTCGGCGATAATATCGTTACAAAGCTCAACACAATCAGAACAGATGCAAACTCCGTCCAAGCCAGCGATCATGCGCTTAACTTGACTCTGCTTCTTACCACAAAAAGAGCAAACTATGCCCTTTTTATTGCCTCCAAATTTGTACACCATTGCCTCCCAAACTAATTACCTATCAGCTTTAGTTATGATCTGATCTATGAGACCATAGCGCACAGCTTCCTCGGGACTCATATAATTATCCCTCTCGGTATCGATCATTATCTGCTCAATGCTCTGCCCCGTATGATGAGCCAAAATTTCGCTGGTTACGCGGCGATTATTTATGATCTCTCGGGCATGAATCTCAATATCTGTAGC
>JAFSXH010000130.1 GCA_017444165.1 bacterium
AACGCCACTGTAGACGGCAGGTTCCAATAGACCAGCTCCCACCGCCATGAATATGAGAGAGATCCAGGCTGTCAATATGCCTGCACTGGCCAATTGGGGACATATAGCTAATGCGAAACGACCAGCTAAGGTCAGGCCTAAAGAGAAGATTAGAGTTTTGCGTACTCCTAGTTTGTCGGCAATCCAACCGCCTCCGAAGACGGAGAGAGTGACTAAGCCGGTAAAGCAAGACACAGCTAAACCAGCCTTTTCTACACCCATACCTAGATCTGTACCCAAGTAACGAGTCAAAAGGGTTAGAATGCCAAAATAGGCTATGCCATCACTAAAATTAACTAAATTGATGATCCAAAAAGCGCGAGAGGCAGTTAAAAGAACTTTAAATGAATCTATTAACCCTAAATTTTCTTCATTTTCATTGCTCATATCTTCACCTTAATTATGTGTGATGGATCTGGGAAATTTCACCGCGAGTCCCATAACTAGCAAGGCTAAGATCTAATTTTTGCAAATCTTGAGCCATCTCTAACATTGTTTGATAACGTCTGCTACTCTTTTTTTCTGTAGCTTTCTTGATAATCTTATCTAATTCAGGATCTATGTCGGGGCGGTATTTCTGCAGAGTCAGAGGGTTACCAAAAACTATCTCTTTGAGAGTTTCCCAGAGTCCTTCATCTTCATCCTTCTTTTCATCATAAGGAAGTTTCCCCGTTATCATCTCGTAGGCGGTGAGGCCCAGAGCGTAAATATCCGTGCGCCTGTCGATAACTCCAATATTACCATCAATCTGCTCAGGAGCCATATAAGCAGGAGTTCCCATGGAAGTACCAGGTTTAGTTAGGGTAAGTTCAGCATCTAAAAGTTTAGAAATACCAAAATCAAAAATGCGTATGCGTCCACTTTGATCGATAAGTATATTGCTGGGTTTAAGATCGCGATGAATTACTCCAGCTTCGTGAATTTTATGTAAAGCCAAAGCTACAGATAAGATTATTTCCACCGTTTCTTTAGGAGTAAATAATTTTTCTATGAGCATATTCTCTAGATCAACACCAGAAACGATCTCCATAACAATATATTTAACAGGCTCTCTGCCTATATCGAAGATCCTCACCACTTCTGGTACTTGCAAATGGGCCATGATCTCTGCCTCGCGCAAGAAACGTTTTACGTGAATGGGTTTTAGATCTGCATCTTGAGACAGGACTTTAATTGCAACTTTGCGATCTAAATTGACATCTACCGCTTCGTAAACGACACCCATTCCGCCTATTCCTAAAACATTATCCAGGCGATAGTGAGCGATAGTATCTCCTATACCTATATCCTGAATGTTTTCATCCTTGCCATATTTAGGAATATCCTCGCCTACAATCTTCAAAGCAGTATTTAGACGTGCCAAAAATTCTTGAGGTGTGGCGGTATTGACTATGGCATCATTAGCACCTAATTCTAAAACTTTGACACTAAATTCAGTAACTTTATCATTAGGGACGATCACTATGAGAACATTGGTAATTTTTTTTAACTCAATAATCTTTTCCCACAATTTTTCAGGAAGAAAAAAATCGCTGTCAATAATTACGACCTTGTAAGTATCTTGCGACGGGCTTCCTACTTCCCAACGCTGTAGTTTATAACCAGACTTTTGCAAGAGATCAATGTAGGCCAAATTATAAACATTACTTTTAGCCAAATATAATACATTCTGTTTCATAAAAATATAGTTACTTTTTAATTGCAAAGTCCCCTCTTATTATTTTAATTAGTAATGAGTAATCTGTAACTGTAAGTTGTAATCATCTGGTGAACAAAACTCACTTTCCCTATTGACATAAAGAAGTCAAAAAGATAATATACTCCCGTTCTCCTGCCGGGGTAGCTCAGTGGTAGAGCAGAGGACTCATAAGCCTTTGGTCGCGAGTTCAACTCTCGCCCCCGGCACTAATCTTAGCTCAGTTTTTCTGAGCTTTTTTTGTTATCATGAGCAAAAATTTACTTGATAGATTTAGAACTCATTTGTATGAGAGAAGACTAATTGCTAGCTTTTCGCGTTGTCTAGTGGCTCTCTCGGGTGGAAGCGATTCTGTGGCTCTCCTGTATTTGCTCCGTGAAATTGCTCGAGAATTAAATTTAACTATAGAGGTAGCCCATTTAAATCACAATTTGCGCACTCAAGCGGAAGAAGATCTTCTTTTTTGCCAAAGATTTTGTCAAAATCTGGGAGTGAATTTACATACGCGTTCTTTGCCAATCAAAGAGCTGGCTCAAGAGCAAAAGCTATCTCTGGAAGAGGCGGGGAGAGTTTATCGCTATGCTTTTTTTCGTCAGCTCAAAGAGGAGCGTAACTTGCAAATTATACTAACTGCTCACACGGCTGATGATCAGGCTGAAACTGTGCTTATGAGAATAATAAATGGCACTGGTTTGGCAGGATTGGGAGCGATCAAGGCTAGGGAAGGGGAGCTCGTCCGTCCTCTTTTGCCTTTTACTAAGGAAGAGCTGCGCTCTTATTTGCGCTCCAAAGGACAAGTTTGGTGTGAGGATCATACTAATTATCTGCCTGATGCTCCAAGGACTAAAGTTCGTTGGCATCTATTACCGCTCTTGCGCGACTGGAATAATCAAATAGTAGATTCATTAAATCGTCTAGCGGAGAGTGCGCAGGAAGATAATCAGCTTTTACTGGAAATGGCTGAGAAATTTTATCGTGATAATAAAGAAGCAATAAACAGAATAGATTATTACCAATTTTGTAATTTAGTTTCGAATAATGGCGGAGCGATCTGTGGCTATGCTCTGCCACGCGTGCGCTTGCGAACTTTATATCCTTCAATTAGAAAACGTGTCTGGCTGTTGTGTTACCAGGAAGCGTTAAATATTTACTATCCACACAATTTAAGAATGTCTAGCTTAGAAAGTTGCCATTACAAATCGCTGGAAGATTTTTTGCAGCTTCCTAATGGCAAAAAACTGCCGCTACCTAATTTTCTGCAGGCTGTTTGGCGGGGAGATAAATTTATAATTGAACCTCTCTGTGTTGAACAAAGTGCAAATTTACAAGAAGAAGTTATTAATTCTTTAATTGAAAAGTTACCTGTAACGTGGGAGAGCAGAGATTGGAATTTATTATTGAAATTTGAAAGATTGTCGATCAGTCAAAGACCAGAACCATTCTCTATTTGTCTCGATCCTTACAAAGTAAATGAACTTTTAAAAGAAGGCAAAAAATTTACTCTGCGCCATCGCAAAGATGGAGATCGCTTTCAACCTGCTGGAGGTACGGGGAAGCAGAAACTAAAAAAATTTTTACAGGATATAAAAATTCCTCAATCTATGCGCGATCAGATACCTATTCTCTGTCTAGGGGAAGAAATAGTTTGGATAATTGGTCAAAGGGCCGAACAAAAGTTTTTGGCTAAACCAAAACAAGAGGATGTGCTTTATATAAAAGTAGAATATTTGGAAAAGGATTGAAGGTGAGTGGAATGTGGAAGAAGATTATTTATACTCAGGAACAGATCCAGGAGCGCGTGAGCCAATTAGCCGAGCAGATCAGTCGGGATTACGCTGGTCAACAACTTCATTTGTTAGCCGTTTTGCGTGGGGCGATACCTTTTTTGGCTGATCTATCTATGCAGCTGAAACTTGATGTTACTTACGATTTTTTGGCTGTAACTAGACAGAAGGAAACGGGCCACGTCCAGTTATTGAAAGATTTGGATACAGCTATAAAGGATCGTCATGTTCTTTTAGTCGAGGATATTATCAATGAAGGACAGACGATAAACTTTCTCTTGCAAACTTTGCGAATGCGCCTTCCTAAAGATATTAAAGTTTGTACGATGTTTGATCGCCCTTGCAGGCGCAAAGCGGAGGTAAATCCTGACTACGTTGGTTTAACTTTAGAGGATCAATTCGCAGTTGGTTACGGTTTAGATTACAGACAAAAATACAGAAACTTGCCTTATTTGGCGGAATTAGAACAAAAGCAAGGGGAGTAAACTTGCCAACTTTCTATTAAAAGTGTTATTATGTTGAAAAATTTTTTAAAGGAATCGTATCTTGTCTAAATACTTGAGACAGCTCATTATAATCATTGCTCTCGGTGCTGTAGTCTTGTTTATTATGGAGACTATGAACAATGATTACAATTACGAAGAGCTGAAATTTAGTGAATTTATTGAAGCAGTTTCCCAAGATAAAGTAGCTGCTGTGTCTATTAAGGGAGATATTATCAAGGGTAAATTTATCTCTCCCCAACCTCCCGCTAATCCCAATGCGACTAATTTAAATAGAAACTACACTGATTTTCGCACTCAGTTCCGCCGTGAGGTTACCCCCTCTCCCGAAGAGTTGCTTTTAAAACACAAAGTTAAGATTTCTATAGTTGAAGACAATTGGAGTGATTGGTGGATGATTATTCTCAATATCGTCCCTATTTTGCTCTTGATTTTCTTCTTTGTGACTATTACCAGACAGGCTAATGGAGTCGGTCAGGGGTTTGGTTTTGGTAAATCCAAACACAAGTCTTACGGAGATAAGGTCAATGTGACCTTTAATGATGTCGCTGGAGTAGAAGAGGCCAAAGAGGAGTTGGAAGAGATTGTCGACTATCTCAAGTATCCAGCCAAGTACAAATCTTTGGGAGCGCGTATTCCCAAGGGTGTTCTCCTTTTGGGATCCCCTGGAACGGGCAAGACTCTTTTAGGCAAGGCCGTAGCTGGTGAAGCTGGGGTGCCATTCTATTATATAAGCGGCTCGGACTTTGTAGAGATGTTCGTCGGTGTTGGTGCTTCACGTGTACGTGATCTCTTTGAACAGGCCAAGAGGACGGCTCCTTGTATAGTCTTTGTAGACGAGATCGATGCTGTAGGGCGTGAGCGTGGTGCAGGTTTGGGAGGAGGTCACGATGAGCGCGAGCAGACTCTCAATCAACTTTTAGTAGAAATGGATGGCTTCGATACTAACGCCAATGCCTACGCGGTTATTGTTTTGGCCGCCACGAACCGTCCCGACGTTTTAGATCCAGCTCTCTTGCGTCCTGGTCGCTTTGATCGTCAAGTGGTCGTTGATAGACCTGACATAGCTGGCCGTGATGCTATTTTGAAGGTTCACAGTCGCGGCAAACCACTGAGCAGTTCTGTTGATCTCCATGAGTTAGCCCAACGCACTCCAGGTTTTTCTGGAGCGGAGTTGGAGAACTTGCTCAACGAGGCAGCTCTTTTGGCCGCTAGGCGTGGCAGTAAAGATATTGAGATGAGCGATTGTACTGAAGCTATTGATCGCGTTATGATGGGGCCAGAGCGCAAGAGCCGCATTCTCTCTGCTAAAGATCGCAAGATCACCGCTTATCATGAGAGCGGTCATACCTTAGTAGCTAGGGCTATTCCCGAAGCTAGTCCCGTGCGTAAAGTCACTATCTTGCCGCGCGGTCAGGCTTTGGGAGTTACTTCCATAGTTCCCGATCAAGATCGCTACAACATGAATAAATCAGAGATCTTAGCTAGTATTGCCGTCTTTATGGGTGGGCGCGTAGCTGAAGAGATTATCTTTGATGAGATTACCACGGGAGCTTCTAACGATATTGAGCGAGCCACTGAATTGGCCAGAGATATGGTCTGTCGCTATGGTATGAGCGAAAAGTTAGGACCTCTCCATTATGGACGCAAACAGAGTCAGGTCTTTTTGGGGCGCGATATAGCTGAACATCGCTCTTATTCGGAGGAGACATCTCAATCCATAGATGCTGAAGTTCATCGTATAATTAGCGAATGTTACGACAGGGCGCACCAAATTCTCTCTGAAGCCAAAGATGAACTCGATAAATTAGCCGATAGATTGTTAGAAGCTGAAACTATCGAAAGTAAAGAATTGGATGAACTTTTAGGTCCTTCAGCTCGCGATCTGCAAAAGCAGAATGAACAGAGTGAGCAGAACGAAGAGGAAACAAAAGAGATAGAGCTTTCCAAGAGTGAAGAGGAGGAGTAAGTGGGAGAATCTTCAGACTCTTTTGAATCGTTACCTAACGACAAAAGAACGACAACTTATGATTCGTCTTATACAGACTCAGAACATTTGCAAACTGTAGATTGTCTGCCTGGAGTGGCGCGTACGGTCAAGTCTAGTAGCAGTTATGAAGCTGTTGCAGGAACGGTGAGCGAGACTTCGGATGTAATTGTTGAACAAAAGGGCAAAGAGACTGTTATTTTTACGGATGAGGAAGAGGAGTCTGGAGGTGTTCTCACAGTTATAGCTAGTGAAGAAGATTTACAGAAAAGGGCAGTAAAGCGTCAAAATTACAACGTCTTGGGCAGTATGTTAATTATTTTAACTATAGTAGCCTTTGTTATTACCGCTGTTATAACTTTTTTCTTTACAGATGAGTTAGAGTTGAATAGGGATTTTGCCTACACTCTTCTTTTATTTGAATCTTCTTTACCATTTTTCATAACTTCTCTGCAACCGCACCACAGTGCCTTTATGCGCAGTGTCGCTCTACTTTTTGGTATCGTTATCCTTATTCAGACTTTTGTGGTTTTTGCCTACATAAAATTTTAAGAGGTTTTTTTGTTGAGTATGTCTATGATTAAAGATGATAATCACTCTCCTATGATTAGTAATCATCCCCTGTCATCTAATGTTGATAGAGTGTTGATCTCCAATCGAGAGATCATGGTACGTATAAGTGAACTGGCTCAGGAGATCTCTAAAGATTATGCTGGTGAGGATATCGTAGTCATAGGTGTACTCAAAGGAGCTATGCCTTTTATGGCCTATCTCATTAAAGAGATAACTACACCTATCATCATGGATTTTGTGGCCATATCCTCTTACTCTGGCGGAACTTCTTCTACAGGTATCGTGCGCTTCCAAAAGGACGTAGAAGAATCGTTAAAAGATAAACATGTTTTGATAATTGAGGATATAGTCGACACAGGTTTGACTCTAAAGTATTTGCTGGAAACTTTTAAATTGCGCCAACCTAAGAGTATGGCGATATGTTGCTTAGTCGACAAGCCAGCCAGACGAAAGGTAGAGATCCCTGTTAAGTATGTAGGCTTTACCATTCCCAACTGTTTTATTTTGGGGTTTGGTATGGATTACGAGGAGAGCTACCGCAACTTAGACTTTGTTGGTATTATGGATCCTCAAACGGTTCAGAGACTCCAAGAGGAAGCCAGTAAGGTACTCATTGTTCCGTAGATTTACTGCTTTTCTATTCATGAGTAGGTTGGAGTTTGTAAAAATAATAATATGCTGGAGCGTCAACTGAGCTGTAATATGGCAGGAGGCAAGTAAAATGTTTCCTGCTTTTCTGTTTTAGATAATTTTCTACTTGTTCTTTGTTTATGTTGAGAGAACTGACAACAAGCAAATCAGCATCCTTTAGAGCAATTGCTGTTGAGTCAGCGAATAAATTGTCTGCAGGATAGACTGCTGTTGCATACATCAACAGAGGGGTGAATGCCTGTACAGTAAAATGGGCATCTACTAGAACTACGCGGCTGTTTTTGAAGCACGTCTGATAGTTTTCATAATTTCCTCGTGGATTTCGTAAGGAAGCACCATTGTTTGGCTGAAGATTACTCGTGATAATACAACTTACTACAATCAACATTAGCAACGTATCCTGCAATGAGGATAGTCTTTGTTTTTTATGAAAACAGTATGTCAAAATACTATTTGTAATAAAGATAAGCATTGGAGAAAACAACGGCATAATTAAAAATAGGTAACGAACTGTGAAATCTCCTCTTCCGTTGGGTGCAAATTTCATTAAATACAGTGCAGTAAAAATTAAAGAGAGCACTATAAGCACCTTCTCTGCATGATTTTGTATCATGGACTGGCATAGCGCAGTATTTTTTTTAATTTTTTCTTTAACATAATATAAAATTTTACCGTATTTCAGTATACATAGACGTACAATAATGAGTGCTATAACGACGGATAATATTGAGAAGATAACAATTAAAAATTTATCAAGAACATTAAAATCAACATTC
>JAFSXH010000131.1 GCA_017444165.1 bacterium
AGAATATTCTTGCCCAACCTCTCTACTAACATAGAATCATCTGTGCCTACATAATGATCCTCATAAGCCTTAACGTATGCCTGCCAAAGGACATCATAAACAAACATCTGTGGAGTTTGCACAGCCCGCAGGGAAGCTCTCTGCAAAGTCTCTGCTACTCGTCCCTCATCGTCAATAACTTTAATAGTATCTTTAACTTCAACTCCAGGAATAATTCCACCAACATCCGTCTCTTGGATAGGCAGTAATCTTGCATATAACCTATCAATAAGCTCCTCATCCACTAAAGGACGCGCTCCATCGTGAACAGCCACATACTGACAATCGAGAAAACGCAGATACTTCAAAGCCTCAAAAATAGAATCTTGACGTTCCTTACCACCTTCAATGACAGCTTCAACTTTAGAAAGGTTATATTCAGCACAGAGTTTACTGTACACTTCAAGAGAATCTTTGTTAGATGTGACGATTATACTATCGACAAAATCCAACCTAGAAAAAACTTCCAATGCCCAAACAATAATAGGTTTATCTTTTAGCTTAATTAAAAGTTTATTGCCCCCTCCCATGCGCCGACTGTAACCTGCGGCAGTGACAATAACGCTGAGAGACATATAAAAACTTTAGCCCTCCTCTTTTTCTGCCTCAATATACTTAGAAAAGAACATGCGACCAGCCGTAGTGTGAACAACAGAACCTATCTCCACAAGTATAGTTTCGCCGACAAACTTGCTTCCATCCTCCACAACAATCATACTCCCATCTTCCAAATAGCCAACACCTTGACTGGGATCTTTTCCAGCTTTAATAATCTTCAACTCCAATTGTTCTCCAGTCACAATCACTGGCTTCAAAGCGTTAGCCAAAACGTTGAGATTTAAAACTCTCACTCCTTGCACAGAAGCAACTTGCGCCAAATTGTAATCTGTAGTGCAGATGTAAGCGGGCATATCTATAGCCAAACGGATCAATTTAGAGTCTACCCCATGTTCACTGCGATAATCACTGTCAGATATTTCAATATCATTGGCACTGCGCAACTCATTGAGAATATCTAGACCTCGCCGTCCGCGATTGCGCTTGACAACTTCATCAGAATCAGAAAGAGCTTGCAACTCTTGTAAGACAAATTTAGGGACGATCAATTCACCGTAGAGAAAACCAGATTCGCGAATCTTACAAATTCGTCCGTCAATTACGGCACTAGTATCTAAAAGTATGCTCCGCGTCTCTATCAGTCCCTTGTAAGAGAGAAGCTGTTTTAAACTGTGCACATAGATAAGCTGACTGCCAAACCAGGCACCCAAGACACCCAAAAATATCGTACTAAAAAGTATAATTAACGGACCAATATAATCTCCCACTACGGGAATAGTCGCAAAAGAGACCGACTGTAAAGCCAGATTGACGAAGAAAGATAAGATCAGACCGAAAAGAAGCCCGAAAGCTCCCATAAGGACCTCTTGAATGGGCATCTTCTGCAAAAAAGTAGCTATGTTGACGACGGCCTTAATAATCAAAGAGGTCGTCAGAGGGACGAGGAGACACCCCAAAAATATGCCGACCAAAATCATGCCCGCCGAATTAGTCCAAAGCAGATTAGGCGGAACGGTTCTTTCAAACATGGGAGCGGTGTAGCGAGTTAAACTCAAACCACAGAGTCCCCCAAAAGTTATAAATATAGCGTAAAAAAGATATTTAAGAAACTTTTCCATGATCCATCTTACATGCGCTCCACTGTATCAATACCCAAAAGCCCTAACCCCAAACGCAAAACTCTAGCACTCTCAGTACAGATAGCCAGACGCGACCTTTTTGTCTTATTCTCTGCACTCAAAACGGGACAATTCTCATAAAATTTCATGTAAAAGCCCGACAAGTTGTAGAGGTACTCACAAAGCAAGTTGATGCGCCAACCATCGACGACCTGTTCGATCACATCATTAAACCTAGCTATCTGCAAGAGCAGGCGACGTTCATAAGGATCACTCACCTCGATGTCGGCAATCTCAGGCTCTCTGTAACCTTCAGTTTCAGAAGCCTTGCGCAAAATAGATTTTATACGGGCGTAAGCATAGAGCAGATAAGGCGCAGTATTCCCCTCCATAGCTAACATTTTATCAAAACTAAAAACGTAATCACTGAGACGATTTTGAGAGAGATCGGCATATTTAATAGCTCCAACTCCGACAGCTCTGGCAATACTGGCTTTTTCTTCCGGCGTAAAATCGCTGTCTTCAGCCCCCAAACGCCCCACTTTACTCGCCATATCAATTGCTTCATCAATGAGATCAGAGAGATGAACATTCTTGCCAGCCCTCGTCTTTAAAGGTTTGTTGTCCTTACCCAAAATAGAACCGAAAGGCACGTGTTCAAATTTGACCTTACCCAGCCAACCAGCCATACCAGAGGAGGCCACTAACATCTTAAAGTGCAGGCTCTGACGCGAATCGGTGGGACAGATAATCCAATCAACTTCGAGCTCTTCCACCCTGTAACGCATACAAGCGAGGTCAGTAGTAGCGTACAAGAAGGCTCCATCAGACTTCCTAATAATAAAGGGCAGAGCTTCATCCTCTGGATTGACAAACATAGGCGTGCCATCTTCATTGTACATAAAGACACACATCGCCCCTTGATTCTCTCTAACCTCCAAAGGACGAGAACCCTCAGGAAAACGCTCCTGTAACTCTTTAACTACAGAAGGAAGCATGGGATTGTAAAAACTCTCTCCCAAAACATCCTCCCTAGTGAGAGAGACTCCCAACTTAGCGTAAATTTCATAGACGTGTTCTAAAGATTTGTCGACAATATAACGCCACACTCTCAAGGTATCCTCATCACCAGACTGCAGAGCCACAACCCTAGCTCTAGCCTTCTCGCGGAAATCCTCATCTTCGTTAGCCAAGGCTTGACTCTCACGGTAGAGGGCCTCTAAATCACTCAGATCGACCTCGCGGTAATCGGTATTCTGACGATCCATAATCCAAGCGCAGAGAAGGCCGAACTGCGTTCCCCAGTCGCCCACGTGATTATCTCTCTGCACCTTGTGGCCCAAATACTCCAAAATGCGACAGATCGAATCGCCAATAATCGTACTGCGCAGATGGCCCACGTGCATCTGCTTGGCAATATTAGGTGAAGAGTAATCGACTATGACCTTCTTTACCTCCCCTATATCGCCCCTTTCGCATACCTGAGCAATACTTTGCAAGATAGCCTCAGAGCGCAAGGTTAAATTTATAAAACCAGGCCCAGCCACCTCACACTTTTCAATAAATTCACCACCACAATCTTTAATAGCTTCAGCTAATTGAAAAGCTAAATTGCGAGGATTAGTCTTGAGGCGCTTGGCCATGCTCATAGCTATATTGCACTGATAGTCTCCATACTTTTCTTCTTTGGTAGGCATCAACATAGCGTTGGTCTCTTCTAAACCAACACTATTTTTTATAGCCGCCAAAACAATTTTTTCCAATTTAGAGACTAAGCTGAGCATAAAAAAACCTCCGCACAAGATCGCAAAACTTGAGGGAGGTTCTAAAGAGCTCTAGGAAGCTCCTTCCCAATTATTTGTTCAGATACTTACCCCAATTGGCCGTAACCTCGTTGCGCTCACCAGATTTAGCCTTCTCGATCAAGAAATCGGCCATAGTATTGACTACCCAGGGGAAATGAGCATCTTTCAAAGAGCGATAATCAAAGTCGCAGACGTAGTTGGTTATGTCGATAGCATAAAGAACATGATCTTTAACCGCAAATTCAAGTGCGTTCATATCATAGCCAATAGCCGTATTGAAACGCTTGGTATACTCCTCGGCCATCTCTTTATCATGAGGATCTAAAACACTCTGATCCTGTACATACTCTCCTTGACCCATAGGACGAGGAATGTAACGTATGGCCCTGACGCGATCTTTACCAACGCTCAAACAGCGAATGTAATCTTGCCAAGGTATGAACTCCTGAAGAGTCATAGTCAAAGAACCAGATTCCTCGTAAGCGCGAATAGCATCATCTTTACTGTAGATTTTGTACACGCTCTTCCAACCACCACCGAAAGCTGGCTTCATAATACAGGGCAGACCGACCTCTTGCAGACGAGCATCCCAATCGATGGGCCACATATTGCGCAGAGAGCCCTCTGTAATATCCGCCTCATATCTCCTGTTAGGTAAAACGACAGTCTTAGGAACAGGAATGCCCAATTGTTTAGCCAGAGCGTAACCGAAAAACTTATCGTCAACGTGCATCCAGAAAGGATTATTAACCACGTAAGTACCCTGCATAGAAGCCTGCTTAAGATATACCTCATAGTAAGGAACCTCATGGGAGATGCGATCTAAAATAACTCTGTAAGGACACGGCTCACCACAACTGGTTCCACCCAAATGGATATATTCCGCGCTAACTCCACAATCGCGGCGATTGATCTCATCAATCACAGCATCAGGAAAACTATCTTCACGACCACGCAAAACTCCGATCTTCAACACTTGGGTTAAAACCTCCTAACTTATCGACTTTTACTATCTGACCTAGACCTATTCACAGCCCAGTTCCTTATATTAACATCCTTATCTTTCATGGCACTGCTAAACAATTTCTTGCCCTCTTCAGTGTTCATAAAAGACTTATTAGCTGCCGCTAAAGAATAAGCACGCCTGCGTACACTAGCATCATTACTCCTAACACAGATCGAGAAGATAGTTCCATCCAATTTTATATGATTATCCTCTGTAAGATCCAAAAAAGCGTGCAGAATATAACGATCATCATTTAAGCTAGCCTTTTTTTCTTCAGAACTAACTAACTTTTGAATGATATACCTTACCAATTTGGTAATATCTTTACCTAAACGCGCATATTCCACTATAGCAGGACGGGCTAAGAAAGCTGGCGATTCAGGTATCTCAGTAAGGAATCCTAAACGACCGCGTAACTCTGAAATACCAATATAACCGATAGCCCATAGAATTAATTTATTGACAGCATCACCCAAACCCCAGGAATGGTTCTCTGAGCAGTAGATCAGAGACTTACTTCTAGCAGCCTCAGAGATACAGTCACACTTCAAGAAACACATAAGTACCGCTAAACGATCATCTTCACTAAGACCATTCGTACTCATGAAACAATCTAAACAATAGATACACTCTTTCTCATCCAAAGTCTTTCGTGAAGCACTGCGAGTCAATTTTGTAGCATAAAGATCGGAACGAAACAACTCCAAAGAGAAATTTCTAATCATGTCTGGCGTGATTCTGTTGGAAGCAACTTCACACAACCACGCCATAGCCAAAATTCCACCTGGCGAAGCCTGCACAAGATTAACGAGGATATTTACACGCACCTCAGTCCTAAGGGCAGGATCCTTTAGTACCTCCCTGACGTAAACATCGTTCCAATCCTGTTCTGTAATCTTTGTACCTGTAGGAACAGCAGAACGATCGGACTGACGCTGCAGACATAAAGCCGTGCGGTACTTTATCCGTTCTATGATCTGCTGTACACTTTCATCATTTAGAAATTCATCCAAAGAACAATCCTCCCAACACGGCCTCTATCTACACAAATTACGACCTACATATCTTCTGACATTCCGCCCAAAGTTATCGCTAAATCCTCTTCAGGAGAACGCAACTCACTGCCTATAATGAGGTTGGACGGCTTCTTCTCTTTGTAAGTATCGCTACTGCCATCACGCAGACCGACCTTAACTTGACGGTAGAGATCCATACCAGTACCAGCGGGAATGAGCTTTCCAATAATGACATTCTCTTTCAAGCCGCGAAGATGATCGATCTTGCCGTTAATAGCCGCCTCAGTGAGAACTTTGGTCGTCTCTTGGAACGAAGCAGCCGACAAGAAGGAATCCGTGGCCAAAGAGGCCTTAGTAACACCCAAAAGCACCGGCTCATGAATAGCTAACTTCTTGAGAGAACCAGAGTTTTCAGCTTCCTCAGCTCCCATACTGGCTATAATATCAGAGTTAGCTACACGGATCTTGTCATTCTCCATCTCAACCTTGAGAACATCCTGCAAACTGCCAGGAAGCATATCCGTATCACCAGCATCAACAATCCTAACCTTGCGCAACATCTGGCGCACGATCACTTCGATGTGCTTATCGCTGATATTTACACCCTGATCGCGGTAAACGTTCTGCACCTGATCTACAATGTAACGTTGGACATCTTCCAGACCTTTAATGCGCAAAATACTGTGCGGATCCATAGAGCCATCGACTAAGACATCACCAGCATTGACGTAATCGCCCTCTTTAACCTTGAGCCTGGCGGCGTGAGGTACGAGCTGATCTACGGCATCGTAAACGGGCTTGCCCTCTTTATCCGTTCCCAAAAGTATGAGATCGTACTTCTTGTACATCGGCTTGCCGTTCTCATCATTACCCATGAATACTGGCGTATCGAGAACCTTACATCTAGTAATGGTAACTTTCTGCTGGCCCTTCTCCTCACCGAGAGAGACAACACCAGTGATCTCGGCCAAATAGCCCAAATTCTTGGGTTTTCTAGCTTCGAACAACTCCTCAACACGAGGCAGACCAGAGACAATGTCTTCCTGAGCTACACCACCAGTGTGGAAGGTACGCAGGGTCAACTGTGTACCAGGCTCACCGATAGACTGAGCGGCGATAATACCGACGGTCTCACCGATCTCAACCGTCTTGCCCGTGGCTAAGTTGAGGCCGTAACACTTGGCGCAAACACCGTGTTCAGCGTGACAAGTCATAACCGAACGAACTCTGAAGGACGGACTATCAGTATGAGCTTCGAGCCATCTGACAATATCTGTAGCCTGCTCCTCTTCGATAAGCTCACCAGAAGAGATATGAGCATCGTTGCCATTTCTGTCTTTGTAATCGAGATCTTGGGCCGAATAGCGACCAGTCAACCTTTCCACCAAACTTACACGTACGTTCTTAGAAGCACCCTTAGCTTCAACTAAAGCCTCAACTAAGAGTCCCTGATTCGTGCCACAATCCTCTTGACGGACAATAATATCTTGAGAGACATCGATCAAGCGGCGAGTGAGGTAACCAGAGTCTGCTGTACGCAAAGCTGTATCGGCCAAACCTTTACGCGCTCCGTGAGTACCGATGAAGTACTCCAACACGGTCAAACCTTCGCGCAAATTCGCCCTAATAGGCATAGGAATGATCCTACCAGTAGGGTCAGCCATCAAACCGCGCATACCGGCCAACTGCTTCACCTGGCTTGGGTTACCACGAGCTCCAGAGGTGGCCATCATGAAGACGGGGTTCAACCTGTCCAGATGGTTCATCATCACATCACCGACTTCATCAGTGGCGGTAGCCCAGATCTTATTTAACTGCAGATAGTGTTCATATTCAGTCAAGAAACCGAGAGCCAAGAACTGATTAGCAATCTCAACCTTCTCATCGGCTGCGGCCAATATACGTCCCTTCTCTGCAGGGATCTTAATGTCATACAGACTGATAGACGTACCAGAGCGGGTGGCGAACTTGAAGCCCAAAGCCTTTAAGTTATCTAAGAATACAGCTGTCTTAGTGTTGCCGTGAGCTAAATGCGCCCTCTTAACCAAATTGGCAATATCCTTCTTGATAAAGACCTTGTTGAACTCTTTGAAACAGAGTCTGCCCTTGCCGAGCTTGCGACCATCTTGAGGTACAATAGAATCTTCACGAATGTTGTCAGGAACGGCTCTCCACATCAAGAGACGGCCAGCCGTGGTCGACAATCTCTCTCCAAATATCTCGACAAAGATCGGGGCCTGCAACTCGATAACTCCAGCATCGTAAGCCATGAGAGCTTCATCAATACTGCTAAAGCACTTGCCTTCACCCTTAGAGTCGTGCTTCTCAATGGTGAGATAATACATACCCAAAACCATATCCTGAGTAGGCACAGTAGCAGGCGAACCGTAAGCGGGCATCAAGATGTTGTGAGCTGAGAGCATCAAAATACGCGCTTCAGCCTGCGCTCCCGCCGAAAGGGGCAGGTGGACAGCCATCTGGTCACCATCAAAGTCCGCGTTGTAAGGAGTACAGACCAGCGGATGGAGTTGCAAAGCCTTACCCTCAACCAAAACGGGTTCGAAAGCCTGGATACCTAAACGGTGCAAAGTTGGCGCACGGTTCAAAAGTACAGGATGGTCGACAATGACCTCTTCCAGAGCGTCCCAAACTTCAGGTTCTACTCTCTCTACTTTGCGCTTGGCCGCTTTGATATTCAAAGCCTTGCCATGCTCAACTAAGCTCTTCATAACGAAGGGCTTGAAAAGTTCCAAAGCCATCTCTTTGGGCAAGCCGCACTGATGCAACTTGAGCTTAGGACCGACCACGATAACGGAACGGCCCGAATAGTCTACGCGCTTACCGAGCAAGTTCTGACGGAAACGCCCCTGCTTACCTTTGAGCATATCGGAGAGGCTCTTCAGAGGACGGCTGTTAGGGCCAGTTACGGGACGACCGCGGCGACCGTTATCAATAAGAGCATCAACAGCCTCTTGCAACATGCGCTTCTCGTTTTTAACAATAATATCTGGAGCCCCTAAATCCTGGAGGCGGCGCAAACGATTGTTGCGATTGATAACGCGGCGATAGAGATCATTGAGATCTGAAGTAGCAAAACGCGCACCATCCAACTGCACCATAGGACGCAGATCTGGAGGAATGACGGGGATAACCGTCAAGACCATCCACTCAGGCTTGTTGCCCGATTTGCGGAAAGCTTCGACTACCTCTAACCTCTTAATAGCCTTCTGTCTGCGCTGACCACTCTGTTCGTCAATGTCGGCACGCAACTTGTTATAGAGTTTGTCTAAATCGATCTCACGCAGAAGTTCCTGAATAGCCTCCGCACCCATACCGACACGGAAATTGCTATAAGGATGCTCTTCACGCAAGCGACGATATTCGCTTTCGCTCAAAAGTTTGTTCTTCTCTAATCCAGTCTCTTCAGCATCGGAACCAGGATCGATAACAATGTAACTGTTGAAGTAGATAACCTTCTCTAAGTTTTTGGGGGTGATCTCCAAAAGGACACCTATACGAGAAGGTACACCCTTAAAGTACCATATGTGAGTTACAGGAGAGGCCAAATTGATATGGCCCATGCGCTCACGACGAACTTTAGAGCGAGTGATCTCCACACCACACTTGTCACAAATTAACCCCTTATGGCGTACCCTCTTGTACTTACCGCAGTGACACTCCCAGTCTTTTTGCGGGCCAAAGATGCGCTCACAAAAGAGACCATCCCTTTCAGGTTTGAGAGTTCTGTAATTAATAGTTTCAGGCTTCTTGACCTCTCCAAAAGACCACTCACGGATCTTTTCAGGAGAAGCTAAACCTATTTGCATAGCTTCAAAATTATTGACATCCATCTTTTACCCTCAAAAACTTCACTCTAAGCCAAGGCATCATCAGAAATATCAAAGAGTTCGCGTGGAGCATTGTTATTGACCGACTCTTGATCTTCTACCGAACTGATCTTGATCTCTCGATCATCATCGCCCAAAATCTTGACATCTAAGGCCAAACTCTGCAACTCTTTGATGAGCACTTTAAACGACTCAGGCACACCAGGTTCGAGTACATTCTCACCCTTAACTATAGCTTCGTAAGTCTTCACACGCCCTAAAACATCATCAGACTTGACCGTCAAAAGCTCTTGCAAAGTGTAAGCAGCTCCATAGGCTTCCAGAGCCCAAACTTCCATTTCACCGAAACGCTGACCACCAAACTGGGCTTTTCCACCCAAAGGTTGCTGAGTAATCAAGCTGTAAGGACCAGTAGAACGGGCGTGAATCTTATCATCAACCAAGTGGGCCAATTTGAGCATGTAGATCTGTCCCACCGTGACGCGGTTATCATAAGGCTCACCCGTGCGTCCATCATAAAGAACAGTCTTGCCATCTATGGCTACATTCTCAACATACTGGGTTATATAATCAGCTAAATTGCGAATCTGCTCTAAGCTGTAACGCTTGCGATGACCCGCCAACTTTTCGCCCAAACGATCCTCAAGAGTGCGCTCACGCAACACCTGATTCACCTCAGAGATACTGATCTTATAACCACGCAACTGAGCAACTATGGCTGAAGCTAACTTGCTCTCAGGATTCTCATCAATGATCTTTTCAATCTCTGCAGCTGTAAAGATCAGACCAGTCTTCTCTTTAATAAACTCCTGTATGCGAGACACACGACTGGGATTGGTCAAAATATAAACAATCTCTTCAGTACTCAAGTAAACACCTTTGCGCCTCAAGTCGGCTCGCAAATTGGCCGTACACATCACATCATGAATCTCTTGCTCACTGGCGGAATCGAAGACTGGAACCTCTACTCTAAACTGAGGCTGCCCCTCTTCCGAAAGCATAGCCATGGCCAACCCTAAGTGGGTCTCCATCACCTGACCGATATTCATACGCGAAGGCACACCCAAAGGATTAAGAACGATCTGCACTGGCGTACCATCAGGCAAATATGGCATATCCTCAACGGGCATAACGCGAGAAACTACACCTTTGTTACCGTGACGACCAGCCATCTTGTCACCCTGTAAGATCTTGCGCTTTTGAGCAACATAGACGCGCACCAGTTTATTTACGCCAGGCTTCAACTCATCGTTATTATCCTTAGTGAAGACCTTGACATCAATAACCTTACCTTTTTGGCCGTGAGGAACTTTCATGGAAGTATCGCGCACATCGCGAGCTTTCTCACCGAAGATAGCTCGCAAGAGCCTCTCCTCCGCCGTCAACTCAGCTTCCCCCTTAGGAGTCACCTTGCCGACCAATATATCCTCATTGTCGACCTCTGCACCTATGCGAACAATACCAGTGTCATCCAAATTCTTCAAAGCATCTTCACCAACACTGGGAATATCGCGAGTGATCTCTTCAGCTCCCAACTTGGTGTCACGCGCCTCACACTCATACTCTTCGATGTGAATAGAAGTAAAGACATCATCACGAGCCACTTCTTCACTGAGTAAGATAGCGTCCTCGTAGTTGTAACCTTCCCAAGGGATAAAGGCTACCAAAACGTTGCGTCCCAAAGCCAACTCACCGTTTACCGAAGAGGCACCGTCAGCCAAGACACTGCGCACGTGGACCTGCTGGCCCAGATCGACAGCAGGACGCTGATTGATACAAGTACCCGCATTAGAACGCTTAAATTTACGCAGAGGATAGACGTGCTCCTGACCGCTCTTATCTGTAACCGTGACACTAGTAGAAGATACAGCCGTAACTTTACCTTCATGTTTGGAAATAACCAAAGCACCAGAGTCAGTGGCCGCACGATACTCCATACCAGTACCAACAATAGGGGCCTGGGGACTCAAGAGAGGCACAGCCTGACGCTGCATGTTAGCACCCATCAAAGCACGGTTAGCATCGTCGTGTTCCAAGAAGGGGATCAGAGCCGTAGCCACAGAGACGATCTGTTTAGGAGTAACGTCCATAAAGTCGACTTCCTCTTTAGGAACGACCGTCGTCTCCTTTTTGCCGCGCTTGCGGCGCACAACTACGTTGTTATCAATAACGTTGTCGCGCTCATCCAACTTAGTATTGGCCTGACAAATTACGTATTCATCCTCTACATCAGCATCTTGATAGCGGATCTCTTTAGTAACACGCACATCGATAGGAACCTTCATTCCCGAAGCGATTAACTTTTGGTAATCGGCCCTCTCAATGACCTCACCGCCATGGAATAAAACTTCACCACTCTTAGGATCGATAACATCGGCTTTAAGAACCTTTTCAACCTTGCGGTAAGGAGCCTCAATGAAACCGAAGGAGTTGATTCTTCCATAAGTGGCTAAAGAACCGATCAAACCGATGTTTGGACCTTCAGGAGTCTCAATAGGACAGATACGTCCGTAGTGAGAGTCATGGACATCTCGGACTTCAAAGCCAGCACGCTCACGTGAGAGACCACCAGGTCCCAAGGCGGATAAACGACGCTTGTGAGTCAACTCGGCCAACATATTCGTCTGATCCATAAACTGGGACAACTGCGAAGAGCCAAAGAACTCCTTAATAGTCGCCACCACAGGACGAATATTGATCAAATTCTGAGGAGTAACCGTCTCGGCATCCTGAACGGACATGCGCTCACGCACTACTCTCTCTAAACGCTGTAAACCGATGCGGAACTGGTTCTGTAAAAGTTCACCCACTCCACGGATACGGCGATTTCCCAAATGGTCGATGTCGTCATGCTTGACGATTACATCAAAACTCTCTTCACCATTGGCTTGAAGTTTATAAATACCGTTGTCAATAGAGAGTTTCAAACCGCTGGACAAAATTTCTGAAGTATCGCTAGCACGCATGCACTTATCTATCTTCATCAGAGCCAACATGTAACGCACAGCGGCTACTATATCACTCTTGCGCAGAGTTGTCGGATAGACGAGGCTCTTGCCGCAGTTGGAACACTCTCCCTCATCGGGCAAGTTGTAAGTTTTGCAATGCTCACATTGGATCTTCTGTCCCAACTTGCGAGCTACGCGGAAACTTCCCACTCTAGCTAAATCATAACGTTTAGCATCGAAGAAAAGATTATTTATTAAATTCCTGGCACTCTCTGGAGAAGGATTGTCACCAGGACGCTGTTTTTTATAAATCTCAATCAGAGCTTCTTCTACAGTTTCAATAGCATCCTTAGCTAAAGTCTCTTCAATTAAAGGCTCATTGTCAAACAGAGCGCGAATATCATCATCGCTCTCATATTCTAAAGCACGCAAGAACACAGTTACGGGCAACTTACGAGCTTTATCTATACGAATGTAGATTATACCATTTATGTCAGTTTCAAATTCCATCCACGCTCCGCGATTAGGTATAACCACGGCAGACCAGGTAGACTTACCCGTAGCAGCATCTTCATGATGCTGATAATAAATGCCTGGGGAGCGCACTAACTGACTGACAACGACACGTTCAGCACCATTGATAACAAAAGTACCCGTATCAGTCATGGCGGGGAATTCACCCATGAAAATATCTTGTTGTTTAGATTCCTTTAATAGACCATTTTCGGTACGACTAAGCAGAACCGTCACCTTTAAAGGACGAGCATAGGTGACATCCTGATCGCGACACTCTTCGAGCTTGTGACTGGGTTCTTCCAATTTATGGTCAAGGAATTCCAAAGTTAGACTACCAGTAAAATCCTTGATAGGAGAAATATCCTTGAAAGTATCTCTCATACCCTCTTCAATGAATCGCTTGTAGGACGAGCACTGAAGCTCAATTAAGTAAGGGAGCTCCATTACTGGCGGAACTTTTTGGAAAGTGATACGCCCTGTGGCCTCGTTCTTGTGTCGAAGAAACGACATTCGAGAAGATCCTCCTCTTGAGCAATTACGCATTACTGCACAGCACTCACAAAAGAGTGCATTACATCTGAAGTTCCTGCAATGCTAAACATTGCAGACTTTATGCGAATTCTGTTGTCATGAGACAATCAGATTCACAATGGCCGCTCCAGATAGCCATCGGTTAATACAAAAAAACAAAAAAAAGCGCACACGAGCTTAAGCTCAGTGTGTATGCTCTCCTATACAATGCTACAACCCGTAGCCAAAATAAAATTTCACTTTATACCTTACACTACTTTTCCACCGCCCGACCGCAATTCTCTATTAAATTGCGGATCAGCCGCGCTTAGCATACTAGATTAAAAGTTGCAAAATGTCAATAGGCGCAAATAGCACAGCTTCACTTCTTCTTATTCTTAGGCGGCAACTTACCCGCTGGAGTCGGCGGAGGTATAGCCACTCCTGGAAGCGTTTTAATTGCTGAAAGCTGCAATTTATGATTGCGCATACGCTCAGACATCTGTTGAAAATCTTCTATCTCTTCGGGTGAATTCTCTAAGAGCGGTCTCTTATCGACATTCAAAAGTATGTCCAAAGATAAGGCTAAACTCACAATAGTGGGCAGACTGTGTTCAGAGAGAATCTGAGAATGGACTAGGCTATTTCTCAATATCTCCAATTTAGAAAAAAATTCATTGCCTTGACGGCGCGAAGTGAAGCCGAGAGCCTTAGAAGTTTTGGGATTGCGCAGAAGAATGTCAGCCTTGTCGGCAAATTGCAGACAATCGACCATTTCTATATCCTCATTGCGACGAAGACGCTCTTCATAGAGGGCGACCGTCCTAGCTAACCTTCCTGGTGAGAGGTGTTCTTGCCAACTGTTGCCAGGCATCTGAGTGACTATGCCTCTGAACATCAAGGTCTCCATGAGAGAGACTAAACCAAAGAGCCACATGCGCATGGGAGCGTTTTGCAAATTTTGCATAGTTATAAATGCTAAAACTTCACCCATAACCTTAACTAAGAGAACCCGTGATTGAGCTAAATTAAGGATCACTTCCTGAAATGAAGTTTTGGCATCGATCAAGGGTAACTCCCCAAGGTCGCGGGCCAGTTCACCACAAGTCTTGGCATCATCAGCGGAATTATCACAGACAAAAGCGGACTCATCAAGCCAGCCACAGATCACACCCTCAGTCCTCACCCCTAAAATACTCTGTTTGCCTTCGCCGATCAGCTCCCGCGCCTGTGCCAAAGGCGCAGTACAATCTACAGAAAGGAGAGGCGACGCTATATCTTGGGCACTAAATACCGACTTTAAAACCCTCTGCAATGCCTCTTGAGTGGCAGGTGTACTGTAGTTATGTTCTATCATAATATCGCCGCTTCTAAGCTCCTATATCCATCCTGTAAAAAAAATACGCAAGCTAAACCTCATAACCTGCGTACCCAACTGGTCGAGGTGAAAGGATTCGAACCTTCGACCTCAACGTCCCGAACGTTGCGCGCTAACCAGACTGCGCTACACCTCGATCCATTTTACAGGGACTGATTTTAACCACTTTTTGAAAGCATGTCAAGGCGCAACTAAGTATAACAAAACAGCCAACTAACTAACAGTGTAATTTACTTAGAATACATCCCCAACGCCTGCATGTAAGAATGCAACAGAGACTGCTGTTCATCCCTCTCCTTAGGCTCCATTTTGCGCAAACGAATAATTTGACGCAAAATCTTCACATCGAATCCGTCGAGCTTAGCTTCATCGTAAACAGCCTTTAATTCCAGAGCGATATTGGCCTTCTCTTCTTCTAAGGCTTCTATATGCTGAACTAAATTATTGAGCTTATTTTCAACACTTTCCATCGTAGTATTCTCCCATCTATTTTTAGAAAGGTTATGCTAGCACAAAAGGATCACTTTGGGAAGATAAACAACAGTTTTGACTTTTTGGGAAGTCAACCTTTTTAATTCGTAATTCATAATGCTTAATTCGTAATTCATAATGCTTAATTCGTAATTGGAATGAATTAATTATTTCTTACCAAAATAATTACGCATTACGAATTAAGCATTACGCATTGTTAAAAGCTGAAGGAGAATCCAAAAGGACACAACTTCAAGCACTACGCACAAGAATTACAACAACTTATCAACCTTTAGAAGGACGCGGAGCCTCCATACCAGGTCCCTCTTTAGAAGCCATATCGATGCCTGTATTCTTTTTGGCTTTCTCGATCATATAGGTAGACCAGCGGTTAGCCTCGTGGAAGATCTCCATCTCATCCATCAAGCAAAGTTTGCCATCTTTTACAACCTGACGACCATTGACGACAGAGAAATCTACAATGTGAGAATCTCCACAGAAGACGACAGCCGCCACAGGATCAGAAAGTGCACCAGCATAGCCTAAACGATTCAAAGAGATACCAATAATATCTGCACCCGCTCCAACTTCTAAGCGACCGAGATCCTTGTAACCTAAAACTCTAGCTCCACCACGAGTAGCTAAAGTCAAGGCACGTTCGGCAGGCATAGCGTCAACTCCATAAACTAAGCGGTGAACCAATAAGCATTGACGAACTTCGCCCAACATATCGGAAGAATCATTAGAAGCACTGCCATCTACACCCAAACCAACAGCCACATCATGTTCTACCATCGAGGGTACTAAAGCTGTTCCTGAGCCTAAGCGCATATTGGAGCAAGGACAGTGAGAGACACCCGTACCAGATTGAGCGGCGCGTTTAATCTCATCTTCGTTCAAGTAACAACAATGGGCAAACCATATATCGTCACCCGTCCAGCCTAAACTCTCCATTAAATCGTATGGTCTCTTACCATACATGTTGAGACAGTAAGCATCTTCATCCTGTGTCTCTGCCAAGTGGGTATGACAGCGCACACCGTAACGACGAGCTAATTTGACCGTATCGGCCAAAAGTTCGGGAGTGACAGAGAAAGGTGAACAGGGAGCCAAGGCGATCTTGATCATAGCTAATGGATCGGGATCGTGATAAGCCTTAATGACACGCTCGCAATCGGCCAAAATTTTATCTTCACTCTGTACAACACTGTTGGGAGGCAAACCGCCTTTATCCTTGCCGCGAGACATAGAACCTCGTGTAGGTTGGAAGCGAATACCTATTTTCTGAGCGGCCTTGATCTGTTCATCGAATAATTCATCTGGACAGTGATCGGGGAAAAGGTAGAAGTGATCGGTACTAGTCGTACAACCAGTCAAGAGCAACTCGCCCAATCCTGTTAAAGTAGACCAGTAAAGGGCCTCTGGGGTCAGTTCGCGCCACAACTCATAAAGGTTTACTAACCAAGGGAAGAGTTCTGCCTCTTGTACACGGGGAATATTGCGCGTCAAAGTTTGGTAGAGATGGTGATGACAGTTGATCATGCCAGGCATAACCAACATACTCGAAGCATCTATAACTTGATCGACTTTTCCAGTCTCAAGTTTAGGGCCAATAGCAGCAATGCGATTATCATGAACTAAAATATCGCAACCCTCGAAGCGTCTGAAATTAGCATCGAAAGTTGCGACCATAGCGGCATTTTTTATAAGAAGAGTATTCATGCAGTAACTTTTCTAAAGTGTGAGGCGGTATCCTTTAGGACGTTATCTCTTTAAAAATATGACGAAAATCAAATGAGTTATTTTAATTCTTTGTCTTTCATAAGTCCGTCACTTGAAGAAAATTTAGGATAACCAGAGGCTAGACCGCAATTTTTATGTCTATTAGTAGAACCATCGCCACAAGAGATGGTAAATGACTGAGGATCATTACTGAACTCAAAATAATAACTAATAGCACTATCAGTTTCATCATTAGGACAACGCATATTATCGCCATAAGCCCTAATCCCAATATCTATACTTCCATCTTTTATTTTTTTACAAAAATTCTCATTACTAAGATTAGGATACTCTCCATCGTGATTGTCTGCATATACTCTTAAAGCATTACCTAAATGAGTAATGTTATTTTTACAAGAGGCTAATCTGGCGTTTTCACGTGCTTTACTATATTGCATTATACCAACAGATGCCAATATAGCTATGATACCTATGACTGTCATTAGTTCTATTAATGTGAAAGCTCTATACGATCTTTGTATAAACACGTTGGTGATTCTCCTTTTTAGTCAGTGCTATATTTTGGATTACTATTCGCTATATTTTGGATTCGTATTTACGGGATACTTAGCTCCGAGTTCAGAATCGTACTTAGGCCAGTATCGATTGTAACCTAGACTTCTGTGGTTTCCATTGCAATATATTCTAAAATAATCTTTCGATAAGGAACCAGCACTATCATTGTGAGGTCTCATCGAATATCCATATTGCTTATTATTAGTCGGACAGACGGGCATAGCCTGCTTTAAATAACTGCCCGTATTATTTCCGTCGTCAACTTGCAGATCGCTAAGTGCATCAGGATAACAGCCATCATGATCGTTAGCATACTGTTGAATAGCATCAGCGAGTAGTTTTTCATTACTCATACAAGATGCCAACTTAGCTTGCTCCTTGGCCCTTACATAACTCATTGTACCTATAGCGGCCAAAATAGCAATAATCGATATTGTCACCATTATTTCAATCAATGTAAAAGCATAATGCAAATCTCTTCTAAACATTTATCCTGATCCTTAAAATATAAATATAAAAACATTAAGAGTATAATTGAAAAAAAATCACAAGTCAACGAAGAAAGGATTACCATGAATATTAAAATTAAATTGTGGTCTAAGTTTAATTTAACGGAATTAAAAAATATCTATTCTCTGTGGCAGAACTGTTTCTATGAAGACACTTGGGAAGATTTTAGAAGTTACCTCAAATGGAGACTCTATAAAGGATACTTTTATGGTCTTTACGATGACAATGATCATTTAATCAGTACGGCTTCACTCTCTCCCGAATTAATTAAGATAGGAGATAAATGGATAAAAGCTGGTTTTATAGTGGGAGTAGGAACAAAGACGGAAGAGCGACATAAAGGTTACAGTCGCCGTTTGTTGACTTATCTGGCTCAAGATGCTCAAAATAAAGGGTTAAACTTTTTACTGCTGTCTACTCACATACCAGATTTTTATGAAAATTTAAATTATGTCGCTTACGGTCTGCATTATTGCAGAGAGTATACACCCCGCCAGGGTGATGTAGAAATTAATCCATTGCATAAAAAAGATCTCCAACAAATGATATTCTTGTGGGAAAAGTATGCTGGCTGTGGCACTTTGAAGCGCAACAGACGCATTATGGAAAGCAAACTTAAAGAATCCTTAAAAGCTGTTGGTCTCTATAAAGATAAGGAACTGATAGGATACTCTTTACAAGAATTTCCAGGGGACACCTGGAGTGAGGTAATTTGTCCCCAAGAGTTAATAGATTACTTACCGCCATTGGGAGAGAAGAGCTACTTTGTTTATGCAGGAAGTATAGATCACTTATCTTTGGCAGACAAATTCTGTTTACGTTGCACGTATCAAATGATCTTAGCTTTTGAAGATCTGCCTATACAAAATTTTTGTTGTCGCGATGATTATTGAAAGATCTCAACAATCACGTAAAGTATGCCCGAACCGAGAATGGCAGAGATAGGCCCCAACTTTTTGTAATAAAGCCCGACTGTTAGTAAAAGCATAAGAAAAACTGCGGGCCATTGGGGCTGGTGAAGATCTACAGCTAAATCTAAAAAAAGAATAGCCACCGTGGCGATCATACCAATAATTGCGGGTTTTATTCCACTTAAAATGGCTTGCATAAATTGAGAATCTTTATTCTTTTTGTAATAGCTAGCCAAAGCGTAACTAATTAAAGTCGGCGGAGTGATAAGGCCAAAAGTAGCCACAATACTCCCCGGCCAGCCGTACAACTTAGCCCCTATAAAACTCGAGGCGTTGAGTGCTAAAGGGCCCGGAGTCATCTCGGCTATGGCTTCAATTTGAGCGAACTCACTCAAAGTCAGCCAATTATTCAAATAGACCGTCTGCTCCTGAATGATCTGAATAGCGGCGTAACCACCACCAAAGCAAAATAGCCCTATGTAAAAGAATGTCAGAAAGAGAGTAAACATTAATTTTCTTTACCTCTTTTAAAACAGAGACTAAAGAGGGCTGAACCTAAAAGTACATAGGGTGAACTGCCCTTGTAAAACAACATAATCAAGGCGGCTATGGCTCCTAAAAATACGGCTATTTTGCCTTGTTGTTTATAGACACTTTGACTCAAACCAATTACGACATTGGTAACAATAGCAGCTACAGCGACTCTAGCTCCCCTAAAGAAGGCTTGACATAGCGGTTGAGTATTTAACCAAGTAAAGATATGTTGAACAATGACGATTATCACCAGTGGAGGGATAGCTGTTCCCAAAACGGCAACTAAAAGACCGCGCCAACCTGCCAAATGATGACCGACTAGAGCAGCAGTGTTGATAGCTACAGGGCCAGGGGAAGATTGGGCTATGGAGACGAGATTCAACATCTCCTCTTCAGTTAGAAGCTTCAATTCTTGCACGAAACGATTTTGCAAGAAACCTACGATCACGTAACCTCCCCCAAAAGTGAAGCTGCTTATGATCAACATCTCTTTGAATAATAACCAGAGCATAGGCAAAAAAATGCCCCTGGAGTGACCAGGGGCGACTTCACATCCTCAAACTACTTTGTGTGAGGTGGTACAAAAGTATCGGCTGAACGGTTGAGGCGAGCGAGGAGCATCTGCCGCTCCATAATGAGTTCGCGAGGCAGACGTTCACTCAGGCGCATAAAGAGTTCTTCCTGAGCCAAAAGTTCTTGTTTCCACGCCTGCTTATCGACGGTCATCAACTCATCAAACTGTTCAGGGGTAATATCCAAGCCCGTCCAATCTATATCTTCATAGGTGGGCATATAACCGATGGGACTCTCTACTGCGTGACCGCGACCGTGAGCTCTATCGATGATCCACTTCAAAACGCGCATGTTGTCCCCAAAGCCTGGCCAGAGGAACTGACCATCTTTCTTCAAGAACCAGTTGACGCGGAAGATAGGCACAGGGATATTGTTCTTGCGACCCATATCTAACCAGTGATCGAAATAATCACCCATGTTGTAACCGCAGAAAGGCAACATGGCGTAAGGATCGCGACGGATCTCACCAATCTTGCCAGCTGCGGCCGCCGTCTTCTCAGAACCCATAGTAGCCGCCAGATAGACACCGTGGCCCCAATTGAAGGCTTGGAAGATCAAGGGCATATTCGAACTGACACGTCCGCCGAATATGAAAGCAGAGATAGGAACACCCGCAGGATTATCCCACTCTGGAGAGATCGTCGGACACTGAGCCGTAGGAGCAGTAAAACGAGAGTTGGGGTGAGCCGCTGGACGACCACAATCGGGAGTCCAATCATTACCCTGCCAGTCGATCAGATGGGCGGGAGCCTCTTTGGTCATACCTTCCCACCACACATCGCCATCATCAGTCAAAGCAACATTGGTAAATATCGTGTTAGCTCTGACACTGGCCATAGCATTGTAGTTGGACTTTTCAGAAGTACCAGGAGCTACACCGAAGAAACCAGCCTCAGGGTTAATAGCATAGAAGCGACCATCTTTACCAGGCTTGATCCAGGCTATATCATCACCTACAGTCCAGATCTTCCAGCCTTTGAAGCCTTCGGGAGGAATGAGCATAGCAAAGTTGGTCTTGCCGCAAGCACTGGGGAAGGCGGCTGCTACATAAGTAGTCTCTCCCTCTGGAGATTCGGCTCCCAAAATGAGCATATGCTCAGCTAACCAGCCCTCGCGATGGGCCATATTAGAGGCGATACGCAAGGCCAAACACTTCTTGCCTAACAGGGCGTTGCCGCCGTAACCACTACCGTAAGAGACGATCTTGTTCTCTTCAGGGAAGTGGACTATATACTTATGATCTTTGTCACAGGGCCAAGCCACATCTTTTTGGCCAGGCTCTAAAGGCATACCGACGCTGTGAATACAGGGAACGAAATAACCATCCTCGCCCAAAACGTCCAAAACTTTACTGCCCATGCGAGTCATGATACGCATATTGGCCACAACATAAGGACTGTCGGTGATCTCTACACCAATTTGAGCGATATGGGAACCCAAAGGACCCATGCTGAAGGGGATGACGTACATCGTGCGTCCGCGCATAGCCCCTTTTAAGTGGCCGCGCAGAATGGTCTTCATCTCTTCGGGATCCATCCAATTGTTAGTGGGGCCAGCATCCTCGCGCTTAGCAGTGCAGATGAAGGTGCGATCTTCAACGCGGGCTACATCGCCAGGATTAGAACGAGCTAAGAAACAGCCGGGGCGTTTCTCAGGGTTGAGTTTGATAAAAGTGCCAGTCTCTACCATCTGTTGACAGAGGCGGTCATACTCTTCTTGACTGCCGTCACACCAATAGATGTTGTCAGGGGTGCAAAGCTGGGCGATCTCCTCGACCCAAGCTACCAATTTCTTATGTTTACAGGTGGTTGCATTAATCATAGTATCTGCTTTTTCAAAAGTTTGCTATAGCTTTCCTGCCTATTCCAATGTCATTACCCATTACTAATCTTTTCTGTAAGGCGTTCCCTCCAGCGGCAGGCTCTGCCTAAACTTGCCATCATAACGATAATAGGCGTGAGCACAGGCTGGAGCCGTCGGAATCATACACAGTTCGCCACAACCTTTAGCCCCTAAAGAGAAAGGAAGTTTGTCTTCTTCTTTCGGTTGGCAGAGTATGACCTCAAGTTCAGGAGCATTATCCGCCCGCATGAACCCAATAGTGCCAAATTTACTCTGAGGATAACCACCCTCAATTTTAAACTTTTCCGTCACTCCGTAACCGATCCCCATCAACATACCACCTTCGATCTGCCCTTCTACAGATTGGATATTCACAGGGGTACCGACATCAAAAGCAGAGACAGCTTTAACTATCTTGCCATTCTCATCCAGAATAATAACCTGGGCTCCATAAGAATAGGAGATGTGACTTATAGGGTTATCTTTAATGGCCCCTAAAGGATCAGTTTGGGCAGAGTACTCACCTAAGAACTCTTGGCCCTCAAGATCTGCAAG
>JAFSXH010000132.1 GCA_017444165.1 bacterium
AAACCTGAGACCGATTCATTAATGTCGGGGCCTAAAACCTCTAAACCAGACTGGCGGCACTCATCTATGAAGAAAGATACTTTTTTTATATCGTTCATGACGCTGGTCATTAAGGCAGCCATATATTCAGCGCGATAATAAGTTTTTAACCAAGCCGTTTGAAAAGTTACCAGAGCGTAAGCCGCCGAGTGCGATTTATTAAAACCGTATTCAGCGAATTTTTCCATCGTCAAAAAGATATTTTCTGCGCATTGCTTATCAACACCGCGCTCCACGGCCCCTTCTATAAAGATCTTGTGGTGTTTAGCCATAACATCGATCTTCTTTTTGCCCATGGCTTTGCGCAATTTATCGGCCATAGCCATATTGTAACCAGCCAATGTTGTGGCGGTAAGCATAACTTGTTCCTGGTAGAGGAAGAACCCATAGGTATCAGCCAAAATTGGTTCCAATTTGGGATGAGGATAAACCACTCCACCACCCCGCCCGTGACGGCGAGCGATAAAGTCATCTACCACACCACCACCAATAGGACCAGGACGATAAAGGGCCAAAAAAGCCACAATGTCACTGAAACGATCTGGTTTTAATTGGCGCAAGTAACGTTTCATGCCGTCTGATTCTAATTGGAAGACTCCGTTAGTGTCGGCATTGCTGAGCAATTCATAAACTTTAGGATCTTCGTAGTCAACATCGTGTTTTATATCTACTTTGATGCCTCGCGAGTGTTCAATGATCTTGACACAATTATTGATTACCGTCAAATTGCGCAGTCCCAAAAAGTCCATCTTAACCATACCGACTGAAGCAGCGTCGTTCATATCATATTGGACGAAGACATCTTCACCGTTGGGAACCTTTTGCAAGGGGACCAATTCACCCAAAGGTCTACTTGAAATAATGACTCCTGCCGCATGTAATCCCGTATTGCGAGCTATACCTTCACAGTGCATAGCCTCATCTATGAGCCGTTTATTAGTCTCGTTAGCCTCATAAAGCCTTTTAAATTCGGGATTTTCCATCGCTCCTTTGAGAGTGATCTTCAAGTCATCGGGGATAGCCTTACATATCTTGGCTACATCTTCCAGAGGAACGCCCATAACGCGCCCGACATCACGAATGGCATTCTTGGCCTTCATGCGTCCATAAGTGGCGATCTGAGCTACACGATCATTGCCGTAGCGTTCGCGACAATATTGAATGACTTCACCGCGCCTCTCTACGCAGAAATCCGTATCAATATCGGGCAATTCAGTGCGTTCAGGATTGAGAAAACGTTCGAAGAGGAGATCATGAGGAAGGGGATCGAGTTGGGTGATGCCTATCAGATAAGCCACAATAGAACCTGCCGCTGAACCTCGTCCAGGTCCTACTGGTATCCCGTGCTCTTGCGACCAGTTAATAAAGTCCCAAACTAGCAAGAAGTAATCGGGAAAGCCCTTGCCGATAATGACCTCTAACTCTACCTCTAAGCGATCCTGATAGACTTTGCTAAATTCTTTGCCCTCATCAGTAAAACGTTTTTTAATGCCATCTTGGCAGAGTTTTTTGAGATAATCGGCACTGGTCATATTATCGGGAACGGGGAATTTAGGAAGGTAGACTGTATTAAAGTCCATCTCAAAATTACAGCGTTCAGCTACTAAAAGAGTATTATCGACAGCCTCAGGACAAAAATCGAAGACTTCCAACATCTCTTCACGACTCTTAATATAAAATTCTGCACACTCCATGCGCATACGAGTGCTATCTTCTAAAAGTTTGCCCGTACTGACACAGAGGAGGATATCTTGAATATCGTTATCTTCTTTATTCAAATAGTGAGCATCGTTAGTGGCGACAACCTTTAAGCCGTGTTCTTTAGCCAACTGTATCAAAAGGGGATTCGTCTTGGCCTGTTCACGCAGACCGTGATTCATCAGTTCTACAAAGAGATCATCTGGACCAAAACACTCTTTCAAAAAGGCCAGACGCTCACTAGCTAGAGCGTAATCATCGGCCAAGAGGGCATCATTTACTTCACCGCGCAAACAACCCGTCAAGGCCACTATACCTTGAGAGTGTTCTTTCAATAGTTGGTGATCGATCCTGGGTTTATAATAAAATCCATGTAAATAAGCCTCAGAGACCATCTGACACAAATTGGAATAGCCTTGGCGATCTTTGGCAATTAAAGTTAAATGGTAGGCGCGATTATCTAAACCACTCTCCTTGTCAAAGCGAGTGCGTGGAGCCACATAGACTTCACAGCCGATCAGGGGCTTAATACCTGCCGCCTTACAAGCGTTGTAAAATTTGACACAACCGCCCATGACACCGTGATCGGTTATGGCTAGAGCTGGCATACCTAAAGAAGCGACCTTTTTTACCAGATCGTTAATGCGGTTAGCTCCATCTAAAAGGCTATATTCAGTGTGAACGTGCAAATGTACGAAGGACAT
>JAFSXH010000133.1 GCA_017444165.1 bacterium
ACGCGCATCTCGTACCAGATACCGACACCCATAGGTGAACCCTCTTCAGAGTTGACGGGCAGATTGCGCAAGAAACACTGCTCTAACCAAGTGTGAACTACAATATCCTCACCAGCGAAGAAGTAGACGATACCTTGATTCCAGCCGATCTGTTTGATCAGGAAGTGGATACCAGGTTCATCGTAGCGAGCGACAATATTACCCAACAAGTTAATAATATGGCACTCCCTCTCATGGACAATAATGAAAGGACAGAAGATCTTAAATATGCCTATAGCTACACTGACGAATAAGAAGCAAAATATAAAAGTAGAAATTAATGCAGTAAAGAACATAGCCCCGATCACCTACTTTCTGTTGTCTTCCATAACTATAGTGCTAGCTTTATCTAAAAGACCCATCTTGATATTGCGCAAGTAGGCGTAGAGACCGCCGTCATCACGCAACTTCTTCAGACGCTCGGAAAGTTGGCGCAAAGGCTCGACCTCAGCCTGAGCCTTGAGAGTCTCAATTTCCACCGCTCTCTTAGACATAACGATCTTCTGGTCAGCAGCCGCCTGAGCTACACTTATATCGGAAGATACCTGGTTGTGGGCTGTGTTAATAGCCGCCATAGCTGAATCAACTTCATCGGGCGGATCGATATTGGTGATCAAAGCCGCTTCGAAGATTATACCGTAACGCTCCTCAGCTATGGCACACTCTCTATTCATATGCTCGTTAATATCTTGTAAATTCTTACGGAGATCATCAACAGCAATACCGTCAATGTTACCGTGGGCGGAAGTCTTCTCATTTTCACCCTTACCGCGATTGACCGCACTTTGATCTTTATAACTGGCGATCTTTTCCCTCAGTACAGAGTGGAAGAAGCCCATAACGTGAGCAATAGGCTCTTTAATACCGAAGAAGTAGGCGTAAAGGTACTTTTCAGAAACTCTGTAGCGAATCTGTCCAGAGACTCTGATATAAAGCTGATCGTTAGTGACAGCATCTAAGTAGCCGCCCTTATAAGAGGCACTATTCCTAAAGCTCTCCAACTGGTAAGAATTTTCAACAGCCCCCATAGTCGATATGTCGGCTATCTGCGTAGCTATAGAAACTTTATGAACCTCCTGCCAAGGCCACTTAAAATGCAAACCAGGCTGAAGAACCTTGAGACGAGGATAGCGATAACGCTCCTCACCCTCAACTTCATTTGCACTGCCAGATCTATCGAAATCGCTACTAGCAAATTCAGGGCCTTCAATATCACGCACAGCTCTACCGAAATCGGTAATAACAGCTCTCTCGTTGGGATCTAACTTAAAAAAGCCGCTCCCAATCAACACCACAAAGTAAAGGAAAAAACCAGCAAGTATGCCTAATATTGCCATTACAAACCTCCTCCTAAGGTATTATTATTTTTTCGTTAGATTTTAAGCATTTTCTAAATTCCTCCTCATAAAAGAGGATCACCTTTTAAATTTATGGAAAAATGCACCCACCTTCGGAGGTTGATCTGCTGTGGATAATCTGATAATAGCCATATTCGACAATTCTAAAACTTCTCAGAAACAAGAAGGCCAAATAACTATCGACATAGGCCAGCTAACTGTAGTAGTCTGCAATTACCATCAAGCTACTCTAGTTCACAAAGTTGTCAGAGTTTTGAAAGAACAAAACCTAGAGATAGACTCCATAGAGCAAGCCTACGAATCAGAAATATTTGCCCTCTTGATCCAGGCCCACTACAAAAAAGAATCCCTAGACATGGCCGAACTGCGCGTCAACCTTGAGAGAGAGGGACGAAAGATAAGGGCAACCTTCAAAGTACAACGACCCGATCTATTCTTCTACATGCACAGACTTTAAGCAACTCACAACATTTGAAAAGTGAACTGACATACCAGAGCGCAGCTAATAACCAATACAAAAAAAACACTTAGTTCGCGACGGAAACAAGGATGTTCACACACCGCGAACTAAGCATTGCGCGTTACCGAAATGGACGCGAGACTATACCGACTATTAACGCAAGAAAGCTCGTTCAGATAGCGGTTGTTTTAAATCTATCAAATGTGTAAACGCTGAACAGTGCAGTGGTTTCTGTTGGCCAGAACCACGATTCAAACATGCACAGGCAGTATGCATTGTACAAGTCAAGAAATCTTTCTTAAAGAAGCGTCCAGCCTTTAGGCGTATCTCCATAGTCGGATACGGAGCCTCGTCCCCGTATTGAAAGGCAGAGTTTATTTTACTAGCTTTGAAGTAGCTCTCATAGGTGGTAATGGTTCCAGGATCAGAGGGTGTTTCACCTAAGAGTACATTCTCTAGAATTACCATATAGTCTCCATCTTGGTCACGCATCAGCATGTAGCCGCCATCGGCACTATTATAGACTATCCAATACTCCACAGAGATAGAACTGCCACCATCATCAGAAACTGAATCCACATCTTTGTAATCATTAAAAGTATCTTCATCGGCGCGACGTGAATACCGATATATTCTAAAATCCTTACATCTTTGATCACCATTACTGTCACCCCACTGTACATAATTCAATGAACCTGTGGAACTGCCTGGCACAGTTGACCTGACATCGACAGCAATAAGATCTATAGCTTTCTTTACATCCTGATTGAGTTCAGTCAAAATTTTAGCACGGTTGAAAGTGGCCAGTCCATTCCTCAACAGCAACGTTATAGTCAAAGTAAACAGCGAAAAAGCCGTCATCGCCATCATGAGCTCTATTATCGTGAAACCACTTCCTCGCCTTATGAGAGAGTTCTTAAGCATAAGTATCAACTCCTAATCTCAATAACTCGTACCATCTGTGACAAGCACATTGGGATCTTTGTTGCAATCGTAAAACTTAACTCCTAACTCACCGTTTGCTCCCATTCTTCCACCATTGATCGTCACTAAGGAACGCACCCTAGTCCCTCTAATCAAATTGCCATTTTTATTACCTACAGGATAACCAGCATGCCTCGACCCGTTATGCATGACGATACTGTCACCATCAAAAACTTTATCCATGAGCAAACCTTGCCTATACCTATCACGATTGTAATCTGCATATCTACTCGTAGATTCGAGTGCTCCGGGATTACTAACCGTAAAATCAGTATCCCTAGCTATCAGAGCATTTAAGAGATCAAAACGCCAATGTTCACTATTATTACCCGCACTATTAGGAGGATACATACGAATAATTTTATTGCTCTCAGCTACCCAACCACCATTCTCATAAGAACACAGCTCGTGAGCATAATGCTCAGTAGTACCTGTCTGATCATATTTGGGACAGTAAATAACTACATTGTCTAAACCCAATATATTGCTCCCATTGATCTGGATCTGGTTCTCGGTGTGAAGTTTGACTTTATTACTATACGCATATGGCCCACTTGCATCAAAAACGTTATCATAATACTCAAGACCCTTGGTGTAAGTTGAACCAAATTCATCTTCAATGTACTGGGCATACTCTCTCTTAGACACCAATTCATTCTGTGTCGCAGTATTGTACAACTGTATTTTGTCATCAGGTCTCATATCTCCACCAACTATAGTGGGCCCAGTATCTGCCAATTCCAGATAATTCAAGGCACCGGGCAAGAAGCAGGTAAAATCCTCAGGCCTGACACGACCAACAAGCTTCTTTATCCTTATAAAGAAATTCTCTGGACAATTGCTCAAACCATCACCATCTGCGTCTGGAGCATATTCATAAATATAAGGCTTACCCAATGACTCCAACCGATCATCATAATCGCTATCACGCTGTGGAATGTCCTGACGAACAATCTTTTCTTCAGCCAACAAAGCATCACCCAATCTGTCATTGGCTATCATCGTAGATAATATAGCCTCTACAGGACCGCTAGTCTTATCGAAAGATTCATCCTTGACGTCAGATGCTTTTGTTCCTGGAGGATACGGCCCACGCACTACGCAAGTTATGCGGTACATACTGGCAAAACCTTCCCACTTGCTATTATTACAAGCGGTATGTCCACAACTAGCACTAGTCTGAGGGTAAGGGTTCTTGTTTATACCCCTAATGTCAGCCCCCACCCTTTTATGAGGATACTCGGCATAAATGCGGTTTAAATCGACCACAGGAACATAGTACGTGCTATAAAAGTAGTAGGATTCGGGAGTGGTACCGCTAAATTTAAAAATCTTGTCACACTGTTTAAATTCACCATTAGTATTTAATAATTGACCTCTGGAATCAGTGGTAAAAGGAGCCTTTTGACAGCCGAACATTTTGCGATCAGTCAGGCCATAAGTAGACCCGCTGGAATCATAACAACTGCCGCCAAACATATCATACTGACGACACATCTCTAAGCAAGCAGCAGCCAGAGCATAGGCCGTAGACAGACTCTTGTTCTTCTGCGCCACAGCAAAACCAGAAGGGAACACGGTGAAGATCGTCCCCATACCAATAGCAAAAACAGCTATAGCCACGATCATTTCAATGAGAGTTACACCTAAAAATCTCCTTTTTATGATCATCTCCAAATCTCCCTATGATGATTAAATACTCTCGAAGTGCTGCCGTATGTAGGATCTTGTTCAAGAGTGCTGGTCCCATCTTTTAAATTGCCACATATAAACTCACACTTGACACTCTTAGTACCAATGACCCTAGCTCCCATACTGTAAAAGTCATCCCTATCGGGACCACTGCCACTATTCATGACACGACCCGTAAATTTTTCAGTATTAATGGTAGACTCTCCAGCCGTAGCACCCTTCATTCCCAATCGCCAGACGCGCGCAGTCGAGACCAGTTCGCAATACATCCTATCCCAACTGTTGCCATTGTAAATTCCATAAACACTATTAATATTACCCTTGTAAGTGGCAGTGTAATCGCTATTAAAATCGTGATGATCCCACTGTCTAAGTGCCAAAGAAAAAGTAGACACTTGCATTTTGCTACGCAGAGGATTATAGTTGCCACTCCTATAATTGCCGCTGGTATAGAAGTTGCCACTGGTATAGACACCAGACTCGCCAGCGTTGCTACCATCGCTAGAAAAAGACGTGTTACTTATAAAAACATGCTCAGCGTGCCTCCGCTCATGGTAAGCATATCCGCTATTTATAGTATCTACCAAGCTACTGTAATTGCCCAGCGTTCCTCCACCATTTGTGAAACTACTCAGCATATGACGAGTTCCGTAAATATTGTAGATACTACCTGGATAACAACCGATAAAAGTACGGAGAGTGCCGCTTTTATCGTAGAGATCAATATTGTAATAAGTGGCTGGATAGTACCCTAAATTGTGTTTTATAAGCCATTTCCCATACTCTAGGCCAGCCATGGCAGTATACAGCAAATGATAATTGGTAGCCTCGTTATCAGCCCATCGTTTATTATTAACAACTATGGTCACAAAACCGCCACATATCATTCCTAAAATCACTAGAACCATCAGTGCGGAGACTAAAGCAGCTCCTTTATTTTTCAGAGATTTTAGCATCAACTTCCACTCCACCTAAATTATATTCTAAACACCTACTACCAATACTTGACACCACTGCCAACAATAACTTTACCGTTTTTCATTACGCTTATACTTATTGTTCCATACCCGGGAGAGATGAGATAAAAGTTTCGCTCATCTTCGATTCCACTCCCCATAAATGTATCTGAGTAAGCAGCTCCCACAGGATCAAACATAGCTACTACCTTACCCGTTTTAGAAAAAGTTTTTTCTTTATTGGATATGTACATATTGCCATTACCTACAATGTAAGGCTGATAATTCTTTCTAGGATCAAATCTTGCTGGCTCAACCTCCCAGATCGCTCCATCACCGTTGGGATTGTACCAAAAGCAAGCACGAGCCACGACCTCTATCTTGCCTTTCCCATTATTCTTAGCGATAAAATTGAGCCCCTCTTCATTATTGCCTGGGACATACCAATGCGGTTGCTGATTTCTGGCCCACTGTTGAGCCTCTTGTATATAGCCCGCTATCTGATGAGCAGATGAAACCAACTCCATACGCCGATAATAATCGCGCCAGCTAGGAACCGCAATAGCACACAACACAGATATAACAGAAATTGATACGATCAATTCTATTAAAGAAAAAGCCCGACTTCTGCCCCTAACCATAAGCTGACTCCTTCTGCTAATATAAAAAATCATTATGTTTTACATTGACATGATAACCTGATGGCCCGTATGAATCAGTACCACCACCGGTATAGACATCTTTCACTTGATCCCAACATTGATTGTAGCCTTTAGCATTACCCAATTGAGTCATTGTACGCTTGTACAGAGGCAGAGTACTCTTTTCACCGTGATTAGGACCTTTTGAACAAAAATTGGAGCTACCACCTTTAGTATTTTCATGTCGCAATCCGCCAACTATGCCATCTTTACCACTCATTCCATCATTTCCACCAGCAGCAGTGCGCCTAAAGACATGATTATTCGGAGTAACTTCCGTCTTAGCAATCGCCCCATCTATCACGTTTTCGGCCTCATTGACATAATGAGGATAATTATGTGAATCCACAGTAGGCAACTCCTCAGCACTTACAGGTGCAAACGTACCCAGGGCCATAGAAGCCACAGTCATCAGACCAGCAAAGGCCACGGCCCTGCCAGAGAGAGAAAGTTCAAAACCAGATGTTAGATTCTGCCATGCTCTGCTTAAACGAGATCTCAATGAAGGAACCAACTCTACTTTCACAGAGTCAGACTGGAGAAGATCTCCGCCGAACAGAAGATCCTTTGTA
>JAFSXH010000134.1 GCA_017444165.1 bacterium
AAACTTAATCTTAAAATCAATTGTCTATTACTGCTCATGATATATTTATTTTAGCGAAACTTAGATCTGCAATTGTTTGTTCTATTTTCTAATGCTGGCCGTTTAGTTCTCTAGCGATCAATCTCTGCAAGCTGTTGTGAAGGTGTAAGATAGGTTGCCTGTTGCCTAGTTGGATTAGGTTGGCTTTATAGTCTGATTGGCGCAATTTGGCTAGCATGTTCTCTTTTAATTGGAAGTCTCTCTGGCCGTCGGCTACTACGAAGGGGAAGGCGTAGTTGCTGAGATTGCGCATGGAGACTACAGAGGTTGTGTCCAAAATTAGCGATTTAATGATCGAAAATATGGGGTTGATGGCTAGGAGGCAAAAATTGTTGTCTGTAGTGAGTATAGGGCCGCCTGCGCTGAAGGAGTGAGCGGTGGATCCTGTGCTGGTGGAAAGTAGTATGCCGTCACTGCGGATATTTGCAAATTTTTGATCATTGATAGTTATCTCTAAAGAGACGGTGCGGTTACTTCCTCCTACTAAAAATTCGTTCAAGGCTTCAGATTCCCAGACTTTGCCTTTTCCTTGGTAAACATCGCAGTGGAGCATAGTTCTGGTTTCTATAGTATATTGGCGATCTGCTAGAGCTTGCAGAGCTTTGAGGAGTTCGTTGCTCTCGGCTGAACAGAGATAACCTATGTGACCGAAGTTTACACCTAAAACGGGGATCTTTTTATGGGCCACACTTCGAGCCGAATTTAGCACACAGCCATCTCCTCCTAAGGAGAGGATCGCTTCTGCTTTCTGACCTTGTAGAATATTCTCTAAAGATGTCGTCTCTATGTCATGTTCTTGAAAGAATCTTTTAGCTGCATCTATAACTTTTTCTAATTCCGCGTTGCAATACTGCGTATATATACCGATAATCCGTCTCTCTAACATACTTTCAACTTCTAAAATAGAACCTTTTTCCTGCTAAATTTATGGCAAGGGATCTCTGTTCTAAGAAGAAAAGGCGGGCCGATTTCTCATACTATTTAGGGAGTAGAAAGAGATGGAAAAAAACACTTTTATGCGCGAAGGTTCCCTTTATTTGGAACATATTTTTAATTTTGTTGAGGGGCTGGCTAATAAGAGAACTTCTTTAGAAGATATTATTGCTAAAGCTGGTGGGGCGAATAAGGTAGCTTTTATATCTGTAGATATTGTCAAAGGTTTTTGTTCACAAGGCTCTATGGCCTCTGATCGCATGAAGGCTATTGCCGCACAGGCCGCAAAAACATTAATGAAAGCTGGCAAATTGGGAATAGAAAATTTTATTTTCACTTGCGATCAGCATGAGAAAGACAGTATAGAATTTTTGACTTGGCCTCCGCATTGTATTAAGGGGACGGCGGAGAGTGAATTAGATGACGATCTCTTGGAGTTACCCATAAAAGATAAATTTAAAATTGTACCCAAATCTTCTATAAGTTCCTTTGTCGATACAGAATTGATCGATCTTTTAGAAGAAAAGCCTGAAATAAATTCCATTATTGTCATGGGCGGAGTGACCGATCTCTGTCTTTACCACTTAGTAGCTGGTTTGAGATTTTACGCTTCGGCACGCCATAAAAATTGGCGGGTGATCGTTCCCGCCGACTGTGTAGCTACTTTCGATTGTGATTATGCAACTTCGCAAAAGATAGGTTTAGAGCCTCACTATGGTGATCTCTTCCAGAGTATCTTTTTAGAGCAGATCAAAAATATTGGGGCTGAAGTTATGGGTGGGCTCCTTTAGCTAAGGAATCCATCTGGTTCAACTCCTTTTGGATATTAAAATTGTTCTCTTCTGAGCCCACGTCGAGGGTGTGGATTTCAGTAATGAAGTGTTGTTGGAGCCAGTTTAATATATTATCAATAACAAATTC
>JAFSXH010000135.1 GCA_017444165.1 bacterium
CAGTTCTGGTTTAAGTTTATTCTGGTTGTAAGTCTAGGATTGTATTTTTTTACGTTTTGAGTTTGATATGTTGTGTTGTAAGTATGCGAGAAAAAATTAGAGAGTTACTTTTAGACGAAATTATAGATAACTTAAATAATATAATTATCAGCTTGGATCAGGTTGATGGATTAAAAAAAATATTTTATTATTTTCACAATCTCAAAAGTTTAGTTCAGGCGGCGGAATTTAGTGAGGTTGCTAAATTGTGCCAAGAGGCAGAGAGTATTCTTCGTGAAAGAGATATTGCAAATTATGCGCGTTTGCGAGAGATTACTTGGGAAATATGCAGAGAGATCAATTTAGATAATATTTCTAAGAAGGAATCATCTGTAAAAATTTTTTTCCAAGAATTAAAAGTTATCTCTCAAAATATTGCTCGCAAATTGTTTAAAAGGGTGGATGTTATTTTAATCTGTCCGCGCAATTTATCTATTTCTAAAATGGATCTATCTCTTGTAAAAATTCTTTTGCTCCATCTGGTGCGCAACGCTTTGGAACATGGGGCAGAGTATCCCAGCGAGAGGTTGATTAATAAAAAAAAGCTACCTTGTAAATTAATTATTGGTGTAACTGAACGTCGCAATAAGCTGATATTTTTTGTCAAAGATGACGGGCGGGGGATATCTAAAAAATTATCTTTAGAGCAGTTGTGCAGTGAGGGATTTTCTACTTTAAAGATTCCTGGTGAATTTTCAGGCTGTGGGATGGGCTTATATATTTGTCAGAATATTATTCAAAGTAAAGGTGGAAAGATTTTTATAGATACGCAGATAAATAAGGGAACAAAGTTTACTTTTGTTTTGCCTAAGCAGAGGGAAAATTGATAAATGTAAAAGGGGATAGTATGTTTACTTCACCGAGATTTTATGCGGCTTTAGTCCAAGAGTGTGCTCGTTTTATAGGGCCGAAGAATGTTTTAATTGTTGGTTCACCTTCTGATGAACTTATGGAGCATGTTTTACCTTTGCTCGAGTCTCAAGATACGCTGGTAGTTGCTGAGTATCCTAACAGAGAAGAGTCTTTGCTTCCACTTAGAGGTAAATTCGGCTCAGAACGGGTGAATTTTAGTGACAAGTCTGTTTGGCAATTGGATCCCAATTTTAAATTCCAAATTATTATTCTTGCTGTTTCTTTAAATGGTCTGTCTGCGGATGTTGCCAAGACAACTTTGGAAACTTGTCGCCTTCTTCTGGTCAATGGCGGTATACTTACCTGTTTTGAAGATTTATTATTGACTCAGCCTCAACCTTGTTTTGAAGGTTATCGTCAAGATTTTAGCGTTTACAGTGAAACTTTAGCTAGCAATCTGCCTCCTGTGCGCGTTCATCATCTGCGTTTTACGCCCCACGCTCCCCAAGATTGCAAGAATGTTCGAGCGGTTGAGGGGAGAGATTCACTCGACTTTGGATTCTTCCGTATAGCTAAAGATTTTTTGAAGTTCGTCTTCCCTCTGGGAGCTTTTAGTTGGGGCTTAAAGAGATTAGGTTCTCATCTCTGGTATTTGCCGTTAGTCCTTTTAAGTGGTGTGGCCGCCTTCTTGCGCGATCCTGAACGCAAGATTGAAGCCGATCCTAATCTGGTTCTGTCGGCTTGTGATGGTAAAGTTTTAGATGTGGCCATCGTCAGCGATCCTAATTTAGGTGAAGGTCAGTGGCTGCGCATAGCTACATTTTTATCTATCTTTAATGTTCATATAAATCGCTCTCCCGTAGCGGGTAAAGTTATCGATCAATTTGATGTTGTCGGTGGTTATGCGTGTGCTCAATTGCCAAAAGCCAATCACAACTATTCAACTTACACGGTGTTAGCTACTCCTCAAGGAAAGGTTGTTGTCGCTCAGCGCGTCGGGTTGATTGCCAGACGCATTTACAATTGGGTAGGCAAGGGAGAACTTTTAGCTCAGGGTGAACGCTACGGATTGATCCGTATGGGCTCGAGGACGGATGTCTATTTGCCTTGCGATAAATATGAGTCGTTGGTGAAAGTTGGCGACAACATACAGGCGGGTATAACTCCTATTGCTAAACTGAATAACAAATTATAAATCAGAGATTAGATAATCGAGGATACTTATGACTACAGTCTTAATCGTAGATGATTCTAAATTTATGAGGATGTCTCTAAGTGAGATCCTCACCTCGCTGGGGTGTGAAGTTATTGCCTGCGACAACGGCTTAACAGCCATCACTATGTATGAACGCTATCGACCAGATTTGATCACTATCGATATTCTCATGCCCGATCAAGATGGTATTGAAACCTTAGAGCAGTTATTAAACCTCGATCCTCAAGCTGTGGCGGTTATGGTGACGGCTTTAGGTATGGAAGATTATATAGACGAATCTATGAAGAGAGGGGCGCGAGGGTGCATAATCAAGCCTTTCTCCAGAGAACAGATCAGGCAAGTTTTGAAGGTTATCTTAGGAGAGTCAGCTATTCGAGAGATTACTGACGACGATTAGAGCTCTTCCTTCGTGGCTCGTGAGCTTCACCTCAGGGGATATTATCAGATTAGATAACCCTCGGGTGGAGCTTCTTTTTAGTGTGGCGTGATTTAAGGGCCACTTAGTTCCTTCGATTGTGAAGATTATCTCGCGATCCAGAGCTATGATCGAAATTAATTCACCTTTGCGGTTACTTAAAATTTTCTGTCTGTGGCACATTTGAAAAATGGAGAGTTCAGGGGAGCAAATTTCCGCTTCTAAGCCTAAATCATCGGCTACTTCTAATATGGAAATTACATTGAAGAGAGTGTGCTCCAGACGATCTCCACCTAAGGCGGCTAAAATTTTTATACTTTTACAATTTTCATCTGCACAAAAACGTAAGGCTAATTCTAAATCGCTGTAATCCTTATCCTGTGGATAACTCAAAACTCTTTTAGCACAATTTTTAATCTCTGCAAATTCCTTAATAGGCAGAGAATCAAAATCACCTAGCAAGCAATCTATAGTCAAACCCGCCTCTTTAGCTAACATCGCCCCTCGATCAGCGGCTACAACTATACATCCGTTCTCATATTGGGAGAGAACAAAATCCTTAGGCGGAAATTGGCCGCCTGCCAAAATTAAGGCCTGATGATTATTTTCCATTTAAATAGACTGAGAGAGCGTGTTTGAGAGGAGGAACTAACAGATACATACACAGAGCGGGCAATATTAAAAAAGTGGCATTATAAGAGAACGACCACAGCCAAGGAGAGTAGACGTTGACTTCTGTACCCACAGTGAGAAAGAGATCCAGGAAGATTACACCCGAAAGTACGTGCATGAGATAGCGAGATAACATTGAGACTGTCAGGCCCAAGAAAGTATGCTCTTTAAAACAGGGCAATCCACAAAGACCCAATGCTCCAAAAGCTAAAGGATAATCTAAAAGAACTTGGACTGGATGCAAAATGATCGGCTCTTGGATAATATGTAAGAAACCGTAAGCAACGCCCGCTGTACAACCCCACCTGTGACCGCGCACTAGTGCAAATACCAAAATAGGCAGCATATCTAGTGAGATCTGTCCGCCTGTGGGAAATGGGGCAAAGCTAAAAAATGCCAAAAAAAACGCCAGGGCAACGGTTATGCCCATTTCGGCAATACCGCGCCCTGAAGCTCTTGTATGATTGGCTAGACTGTCAGCCATCACTAAAAAACTTAATTAGCCCTTACTCGGCATCTACAGCTATGGCACGCTTATAAGAACGCAAACAACGTGTGCAAACTTTAACTGATTTAGGGGCTCCATTGTCCTCAAGAATATTAATCTTGTGAAGATTAGGAAGCCAACGACGTCTAGTGCGGCGGTTGGAGTGGCTCACCTTGTTACCAGTAGCGGGGCCTTTACCGCAAACATCACAAACCTTGGACATTTCTCTTCCTCCTAAAATGCTATGCTATATTTATAAGCAAATTTAATAGTTTATATTAAATAATTTTATAAATTTCATTGTTTATTGGCCACTCTCGACAAGCCGAGCCTAAGCAATGGCAAGCGGTCTATGCAACAACTACCACAATTGGGCGTAGCACTACGCCCTCTATCCCGTCTGGTAAAACATTCGGGAATACCTTTAATGGTTAATGTCTATTTTTACTAAGCCACTATATTCACAAACAAAATACCGCTTGCACAGCTTCCATCGATAAAGACTGACACTATGCTTCATTTTGCTTAGTACTTAAAATTTGTGTAAGCCTCGCAAAAACACATAACCACCACTCAACCAGGGCGGATTATATCACATGTTATACAAAATACAAGTCATCATTTTGTTACATATTTAATAAAAGCACTGCGATACATCACGATCATATAAAACACAAATTAATATTTAATCTATTTGCTAATTTATTTGACTATACATCCGTGCTCCTATCCGTGCTTTTCTTCTGTGGATCAAACTACAAAAAAATCACGTGAGAAATAGCGGGAGCATTCTAGCACATTTATTTTTATTACGCAACTCTTAGCCGCGTTTCGTCATAGGCATGACCCTATCCAGTCCCAAAAGACAAGATGAAACCTTTAGGGCAAATGGCTCCTGCCTGCGTTTATATTCACTGCGCTCGGTCAAGCGGATGGCTTTGCGCACATCCTCAACTTTATAACCAGAAGCTACAATCTCTTCAGGAAGACGGTGAGCCTCTAAATATTGGTAGAGGATAGCATCTAAAATGTCATAGTCAGGCAGACTGTCAGAGTCTTTCTGACCTGGACGCAACTCGGCTGAGGGCGGACGAGTGATTATTAGATTAGGAATAATCTCCTTATCGCGATTGACATAAAGGCACATATTGCGCACTTCATGTTTATAGAGATCAGCTATGGGGGATATGCCTCCTGTAGCATCTCCATAAAGTGTCGAGTATCCGCAGGCAGACTCCGCTTTGTTGGCGGTGCAGATATTTAGCCAGCCGAATTTATTGGAGAGGGCCATTAAGATTATAGCTCTGATGCGTGCCTGGATATTCTCCTCCGTCACGTCGGGATGACTATTAGCAAAAGGTTTAGCTAACAAGTTATTAAAAGCACTTCGCGGCCCCTCAATAGGCAGAAGCTGCAGATCGATGCCTAAATTGCGACAGAGTTTAGCTCCCTCCTCAGTACTAATATCGGAACTGTAACAGCTAGGCATATAAACACCGTGAACGTGTTCGGCTCCTAAAGCATGTACGGCAATAGCGGCGCAGAGAGCCGAATCTATTCCGCCCGATATTCCTAGAACTACATCTGTAAAACCATTTTTGCGCATGTAGTCGAGCAGGCCCAGCGAGATAGCCTCAAACTGCTCCGCTTCTTTGGCGAAAGGACGAGAATAGTCTGCCTCTAACTCCGTTCCCTCTCCATTAAAGTCTACAGAGACACAACCTTCTACAAACCTGTCTACTTTGGCTAGAAGTTTGCCCTCGGCGTTAAAAGCAACTGAACCACCCTCTAAAATGAGCTGATCCTGCCCACCTACTAAGTTTACATCTACGACACAGATCTTGTTGAAGTGGGCGACATTGCTCAATTCTTTGAGAAAAGCACCGTGCTTTCCATAGACGTAAGGAGTGGCTGAAAGGTTGATGAGGATCAGAGGTTTATCCGACTTCAAATTCTGTAAGTCTTGATAATAGGTTGCTCCCAAAAGTTCCTTGTCTATAGAAAAAACTATAGAGTAAGGGAACTCATCCAAGTTAAAAGGAGCGTAAGGTTCCTTATCAACTGTGAAATACTTGCTGTTATCCAACCAGGGGTGTCTGCGAGTCCGATGGGCCTTAATAAAACGTACAGGTTTACCCATTTGCAAAACGGCTGCCCCATTGTACAGATAGCCTTGCTCGAGAAAAGGAGTACCTATAATTACAGTTGTCTTATGACAGAACTCGCTGAGCGAATTTAACTTTTCAACAACCTTCTGTAAGAAGCTGGGGTAAGTTAGGAGATCTGCTGGTGGATAACCAGTTATAGCCATTTGTGGAAAGACGATCAGAGCAGGAGCTGCAACCTCGTTGTCAGTGTAAGCGAGGATGAGCTCCTTAATCTTGGCACTATTGGCCTCTAGATCACCCATACAGGGATTTATCTGAGCTAAAACTACTGTAGAGGACATAATTTCTAATCCTATCCTTTATTTCTCGTTTTCAGGTAAAGGACGGAAGACTGGTTTGAAATTCTCATCGTCAGTACCGATGGAGATCTTAGAACCTTCAATAAATCTTGGAGTATTACATAAAGCTTCAACTTTGAGACCATCTATTTTGTGGATGAGCTTAGGAGCGTGGGTGAATAATTTATAACCATCAGCCAAAATCTCTACCTCACCAACTTTGCAAATAACTGAACGGAAAGGACCATTGTCGCCGAGATCTTCACAACCTGAAACTAAAACAGCAAATTTGTTAGGAGCGATACCTTGTAAGACAATGTCACTGCAACTGCGGCCGTTGGGAAGGAATTTGTGCAGATCTATTGTTTTTCTCTCCAATTCAATAAGTTTGTCGTGCTCTAAGCGGGTCATAACCAACTGGCCAGGATTATTTTTGTCGCCGCGCAGACCGAGCATAATAAAAACGGTCTCTTCACCATCACGCAGGGCAGTCGCTCCCTCTATTTGCAGATGATCTTCTGTTGTGCCATCAGTAGGTTTTATTGTAGGATAGATAACCCTCAAAACGTCGCCTACCCAACCAAATTCAGGATGATGGTGCAAAACAATTTCAAAACAGCGACCACTGCCGCCCTTCCAATAACCGCTCTCAAAGAGGTAATAGTGGAAAGGTACATCAGGCACAGGGCAAATGGCCTCTAAATCGCTGGCGTTTTGACCAGGAGCTTCCGTATCTGACCAATTTAATACTGTAACAGGAGAATATTTCGGCCCCTTAGGGGTAATAGTAAGGATATTGAGGCGAGCATCGTCAGATTTAGTCTTGGCATCCGTGATGGTCACGATTGAGTGAGACATAGGTCCCATAGGAGCCATACCGCTGATATCTTTGGGTTCATCAGCCAAACATGGAATAGCTAAACCAGCTAACAAAACAATTGAAGTTAAAGTCTTTGCAAATTTAAACATAAAAGTTCTCCTATCATTGATCAAAAAAAATGATTCTTTAGGTCTTCTAAGATCCTTTCTAAGTTCTACAGCAAAATAGACCTTCAATTATTTGCAATTAGAGGTTGACTGACTCCATGATATAGGACAGCCTCTGCGTGTGCGGGGAAAAGTGTCCTGAATGGGCAAATCTTGATTATTAACTTTCATTATGCTAATATCCTAGTTCATAATCAATACGAAACCTTTCTTTCCTTCGGAATCTCGTCATTTTCAGATAGGTTCCGAAGTTTCTTTATTTCAAAATGTAGAAAAACGCTATGAGGAACTCACTTCTAAAAAACCGTGAACTAATCCCCGATCCCAGTTGGCGGGTGAAGGCTCAATCCTAGTGTTTCTAACTATAATGAAGGGTTGGCTAGGTTAGTCAAATTCAAGACAAGGTGCATCCTGGCGGCTCCTCATCATCAAGACAAATATCGAAGTGCATCTTCAAAATTTCCAATTTCTCATTATAGACATATTGATCATATAATTTCATATTCTCTTCTTCGGTTAGATTCTCATAACATGGAAAATCTAACCAACAATCCAGTATTACTCCATCCATTGCAAACTCTAAATCTTTTCTGTTAGTAATTTTTTCTTTCGGTGCGTCCATATTTTCTATATTTAGAACTTTCTTACACTAATTATAGGCAGATTCGCAGACTTTCTGAAGATATTCTAGTTAGGACTCATTCCTGTGTGTGCGGGGAAAGGTCTTCCTGCAGAGGAACCCAACCACCAGAAACTAGGTGCTGAAGACCAAACTGTTCTATGTACTTTGGAAAATCTTTATCTAAATCCACCAATTCTTTCTGAGTGAAATCGTCGCTTTTTAACATATAAGTCAAAGTAATTTTTAATAGTTCATCCTGTTCTTCCTCAGAAAGATGTATCCCAATTCCGATTGGTTCACTTATACGTGCCATAAAACTAGCTTCGTAATCATTGTCGTTAGATTCTTTCTCAATCATTTGGTTCACATAGCACCTACTCTGGAATTAACTTTCCTGAATTTTCGTTTTAATTTACATTAATCAGTGCAACAAGAGAACTAACCCTCGCGAGTGTGGGGAAAAGATGGAGAAGAAGGCTGGACTTCTGGAGAGATTTATGAGATTACTGTAATTGATGGTGATTCTAACTGTTCTGGACATATTCTTTTAGCTAACTCTATTACTTCTTCATCCGTGCCGAACAAAGCTATGTAATTATTCTTCTCAATGGGTTCAAATTTTTTTTTCTCATTATCGATCCAGTTATCTATTTCTTCTTGACTGCACCCAGTAAGACGCATTTGGTTCAATTTTCTTAAATCAATATGTGCTCCACATGTATAACACGCGCTACGAAGACGCTCCATATAGTTTTCATCAAATTTATCGTTCATTTCTGCATGTAACCTCTCAATTGAACAGTAGCACAACAGCCCATGATTATCTAGTTTTATCTTGAAATTCTCTAAAAGAAAAATTTCTTTGGGTTCACTCTTACAAGTGCGGGGAAAATCTACAAAGAAGAATAATTGCAAAGATTCTTTGTCTATGCTATAAGTTAACTACGTTTTTTAGGGAATATTTTGTTTTCAAGTAATTTGATGGGAGAATTCTATGTATCATAAGGGTTCATTGATTGCTGGTGTTAGGGGTGTATACGAAGTAACTGATAAGAGTAATTTTGCCACCGATCCTATCTCCGATATAGATTTGGAGCAGTTGTTTGAAACGCGCCATGATGAAATAAAAAGTAAAGATTTTCAAGAAGTAACCCTAGGGGAGCGGTTGACGTGTTCTAATTTTACTGAAAAAAGCAGAAGACTGAGTAGAACTTCGACAAGGAAGAGTCCACTCGAGGTTCGTGAGGAAACAATAAAAAAGAAATGTCGAGAGTCTGCAGATCTACAAGTAAAGAGTAGCCAAGATTTTGATCTCGAAACGCAAAAAAAGTGTGTTGAACTACAGCGCGAGTTATCTCGAGCAAGTTATCAAGATCGCCTTCGCGAGCAAGAGCGCAATTTTCTCTACAAAAAAGAACGCGTTTGGGACAAATCACTCTTAGATAACTGGCCACTCATATTGCCATTGGAGATTATCAGAGAAGAGCATACCAAGGGAAGTTATGTAACTTTGGGTGTGTTTTTATTTAAAAATAACAATAATGTAGATAAAGATATGGACAAATTTTGGAATACAGAGATTTATCCTTTGGTTGAGGATGACTTAAATAAGTGGATAGAGGACAATTATCTCAATAGTTTAGGAATAAAGAATATAAAATTTTATACCAACTCTTTCCGTGAAAATGTTGACTACAGCTCTTCGTTGAAGACCATTTGTTACTCTATGTGTAGTTTGCCCACAATTATTTTAGAGTGCAATGTTTTTCCCGACAGTTGCAATCTGTCTTTTACATTCTGGGGGTTAGGTGATGATCCGACCGATCGTGAATATCCCAAACATTTATTTTGCGGCGAAGATTATAAACTTAAGAACAAAGATGGCTATATAAGCGAAGAAGAGAAGGTTAAACTAATTGACTGGATCTGTGCTTGTTTCAAAATGATCATAGGTTGCAATTTCGATGCTTTCCGCTTGGCCCAATATAATGAGATGCCTGTCTTTCCACAGATTGCTCAAACTGAATGCGATAGGGAATTGCCAAATGCGTCTCTGCGTTACGATGAACTAAAGAAGGAACTTACTGAGTTTTATAAATGTATTTACGATCTATTTTTAGGTCCCAAGAGTAATGTTGCCAAAGATTGCAAAAATAACAAACTTGCTAATGTTTACGCCTTGCGTTTGTGCTACGCTGAGAGACTTAAAAACTTTGTTGAAGAAGGTTGTCTCAACCTGTGGCTAAATGATTCTATTGAAGCCTGGTGTTCCTTACGTGGGGGAAAGGGTGCTGCCAAGTGGCTCAAAGGTTTATTAGCTGGTCAATATTCACGTAGCAAGTATTTTAGCGACGATGACGAGGATTATTTTAGAGAACTGACCTCATTGATGACTAAAAATAATTATCTCAGATCTCTATGTGAAGAGACAATAAAACTCTTAAAGTAGTTGTGCCATATTCTAACATAAATTTAGTTTTCAAAAATTAGAGAGGATGGTGTTCTATGTCTTTGTGTAGTTTGTTAGGTGCATTTTCAGGTTTGTACAGAGGTGTCAAAGCAGTATATGATGTAAGTTCAAAGTATCTTCCTGCGTTCATTGACTTTGCAAAACAATTGGAGTCTGAAAGTTTTACTGAAAGACAAAACAGGCTAAATAGAATGAGTAATGAGAAGTTAGCAAAGAAGCAACGTAAACTTACGGAAAGAGAGAGCAGGCTGAGCCGTGAATTTGAGGAGTTGCAGACGAAGATTAAACAAAACTTTGATCTTGAAATGCAAGAACGCAGTGCATGTATACAACGGGAATTGGCATATATTGATCACAACTATCGTCTTGAAGAACAGAAGAAAAGTTTTTCTGATCAGAAGGCTCTGGAATCATATAAGAAACTTATGGAAAACTGGCCTTTAATAATACAACCAGAGCTTATCAGAGAGGCGCATACTAGTGGGTGTTACGCTACTTTAGGTGTGTTTTTGTTTAAAAATCGCGATCGTATAGATACTGATGTGGATAGATTTTGGGATACAGAGATATATTCTTTGGTTGAGAGTGAATTGAATCAATGGGTAGAGGACAATTATCACAATAATTTAGGGATTAGAAATATAAAATTTTATCCTGATTCTTTTTGTGATAGTAACGCTCACCATGATTCTCTGGTAGATGTGATTCGCTATTCTATGCGCGGTCTACCCACAATCGTTTTAGAGTGTAATGTTCTATCCAGCAGGTATAATCTTTACTCTACGCTATGGGGATTAGGTGACGATCCTACTAATCAGGAATACTACAGATGCTCATTTTACAGTGAAGATTATAAGGTTAAAATTGGAGAAAATTTTATAAATGAAAGAGAAGTTAAAAGGTTAGCTAATTGGATCTGTGCCTGTTTTAAGATGATTATAGGTTGTAATTTTGATGCTTTTCGCTTGATCCAGTACAATGAGATGCCCGTTTTTCCAAAAATTGCTAAAGCTGAACTTGAAAATGGCTCGTTAAGTGGTCCATTGCGCTATGGTGAGCTGAAAGAAAGATTTGATGAGTTCTATAAGCGTATTTATGATTTAATTTTAGGATCCGATAGCAACATTTATAGAGCTTGCGC
>JAFSXH010000136.1 GCA_017444165.1 bacterium
AAGTTTTTTTGTTAATCTAAAAATATATCAATGATGTCACTAATAACATCTCCAAAATCACCGATCATTTGCACCGTTTCAAGACCATTATCAACCAAATCTAACCAATCAATTCCGTCGTCTGTATCTGAATCGCTCTCTTCTATTGCTCTCAATATCATTACAGCAATCCCATGGTCTATTGTGTCTTGCACATCTTTGCTAAGATCACTATAATGAGCATAAATACTTCTTCCATCACACGTGCATCTCCGTTGCGCGTAGTTATAGGCAGAAGCTGTTAGCCCAAATAGAGCTTGTCTGACGTCGCTGTCGTTGGGTAAGTAGCCAGTCATGCATTTTATGTTAGCTAGTACACCAGCGAAGATTTCAATCTTCTCATCACGATAAAGATCATCCCATTCTGCTAATAATTTACCCATAAGTTTCTCTCCTTAATCAAAATCAAAAGAACTACAACATGATTTGTACGGAGATATTGTCGCAGATTTTGAATTGGATAGCCACTTTTGTAAATTCAAGTTTTCTGAATATAAACTAGTGTTATAAAATAGTTAATTACACTACACACAAGAGCTGTATGTTCTACATCCTCTCTAAGAAAAAAAGATCAAAAATCGCTTTTTCTAAGACTTGACACAGAGGGGGCACTTAAGTATTATTCTGCGCGTAAACGCTACGCGCCATTAGCTCAGTTGGTAGAGCAGCTGACTCTTAATCAGCGGGCCCAAGGTTCGAGTCCTTGATGGCGAACCACCTACGGGCGGGTGGCGGAATGGTAGACGCGTTGGTCTTAGGAGCCAATGATGAGAATCGTAAGGGTTCGAGTCCCTTCCCGCCCACCAAGTAGCTTGATAAATGCGGAAGTAGCTCAGCGGTAGAGCATCGCCTTGCCAAGGCGAGGGTCGAGAGTCCGAATCTCTTCTTCCGCTCCAGTTTTTTAGAGCCGCCGATGGGTGGCTATTTATTTTATGTTAAAATGTGAACCTTAGCGACGCGGGCTCCTCGTGTAGAGGGGTGGACGACTTAACGCCGCCAGTCCTAAGAAATTCCTAGGAGGAAAAAATGAAGGTTACTCTGACTGAACAGTCACCCTACAAGCGTATTATGGATGTCACTGTGGACGCTGATGTTGTTGAGAAGGCTTATGCCAAGAGTTTCAAAGGTGCTTTGAAAATGTTGGCTATTCCTGGTTTCCGTCGCGGTAAAGTACCCGCTTACATGGGGAAGAAGTATATTACCGATTCTATGTTGACTCGTGATGTGGCTGAAGATCTGCTTCCCACTTCGTTCTACGAAGCCATTAAGCAAGAGGAGTTGAGTGTTCTCGGTCAACCAGAGTTCAAAGATGTTAAGGTTGAGCGCGGCAAAGAGTTGACCTTCACGGCTTCTTTTGAAGTTATTCCCATGATAGAGATCAAGGATTTCGAGGGTATCGAGGTTGAGCAAGAGAAGGCTGAACCTACTGATGAAGATGTAGATAAGTACATTGAAGAGCTTCGCAAGAGGCGTTTTACTCTGGAAGAAGTTAAAGATCGTGCCTTAGAGACTGGTGATGTTGCCGTTTTCGATTATGAGAGCTTTGAAGAGGGCAAGCCCGTTGAGGGTGGACAGGCAAAGGATGTTACTGTTGAGTTAGTTCCTGAAAAGTTTGCCCCTGGTTTCGTCGATAACCTTTTGGGAATGAATGTTGATGAGATTCGTGAGTTCGATTTCCAGTTCCCTGAGGAGCATAAGTCTGAGTTGGCTGGCCACAAGGTACACTTTATCTTCACTCTCAAGAAGATCAGCAAGATGGTTTATCCTGAGTTGGATGATGACTTTGTTAAGATGGTATCTAATGATGCCAAGAACGTAGAAGAGTTGCGCAGAATTATCAAAACCAATATGGAAGAAGAGGTCAAGCGCAATGTAGAGCAGCATATCGCTGAGCAGATCTATTTCAAACTTTCTCCTCAGATCCCAACCGATGTGGTTCCTCCTGCTTTAGTGAGGAGACATGCTGCCATCTTTAATGCTAGAGTTATGGCCAATTTAGAAGCTCGTGGTTCTAAGTTTGAAGATATGCTCAAAGAGCAGAACATCACTGAGGAAGACTGGAAGAAGCACATCAGTTTGATGGGGTACGGCGAGGCTCGCTTGGAGATGCTCGTTAAGGGTATCGCTCGTCAGCTCGATATGAAGGTCGATGAAGAGGATATCAACGAAGCTATAGATTATGAAGCTGCTCGTTCGCATCAGACGACATCTTATATTCGCCGTCAGATGGAAGAGAGTGGATATATTTATGAACTCGGTTATTCTATCTTGCGTGACAAGGTGACTCAGCATCTCGTTGACAATGCCAAAGTTACCTATTTGGCTCCTGGAACTTTGGCGGCTCGTAAGGCTGCTGAAGAGGCTAAGAAGGCCGAAGAAGAGGCTAAAGAGGACGAAAATACCGAATCTGTTGAAGCTACTGAGGTAGCTGAGGAAGCCAAGACAGAGGAATAGGGCAGGAATTTATATTCTTTGCGTAAATAGCGGTTGGCTATTAGGAGTCTAACCGCATTTTTTTAGTAGGGGATAATTTTAATGGATGTTTTTACGAGGGTAAATCATAAAATTAATGCGAGCTTAGTACCGATTGTGGTAGAACAGACAGCTCGAGGGGAGAGGTCTTATGATATTTATTCTCGCCTTCTCAAAGACCGCATAGTCTTTTTGACTGATGAAGTTGATGATTCTTTGAGTAGCATTGTTATAGCTCAACTGTTATTTTTAGAAAAAGAAGATCCCGATAAGGACATTGATCTTTACATAAATAGTCCTGGTGGATCTATCAGTGCTGGTTTGGCTATTTATGATTGTATGCAGGTTATTAAGCCTGCGGTTTCGACGATTTGTTGCGGTTTAGCCGCCAGTGCAGCCGCTTTGATTTTAGCTGGCGGAGCGGAGAAGAAGCGTTTCGCTTTAGAGCACTCTCGCCTTTTGATCCACCAACCTTGGGC
>JAFSXH010000137.1 GCA_017444165.1 bacterium
ACCCTCCAATAGCTCTATCAAGCATCATAACTACCACATTTTTGCCCGTTCTTGTCAAAGTGATTGGAGTGTTCCATACACCATTATCAGCATTTTTAGTTGTATTATTTTTAGTGGAAATATATTGCGCAATCGGACGATAGGAGTCAAAACTTATACCAATAATTGAGAGTAAAATAACCGTACCTATCTTGATCAATAATGTCTTTTTCTTCATGTACAAATACGTAAGGGCAGCACAAATCAGTAGACAACAAAGAATGTTTATGACAGTTATCCAAGGATTTAATATAATTTCTTTGTCGAATGAAAGATCTGCATACAGTGCTCCAGTATCTATTTGGAAGAATGGAGTAAACTGATTCGTGATCGCAACACTCAATGCGCACCACAACAGAATGTTAAAAATGTCACGCTTTTTTTTATCTATAAATGAAATAATCACATTGGACCATACAAGAAATAGACCAGTAAACACCAACGTAGGGTAATACAATAACTCTGATTGAAACTGATCCGTGACTGTAAATTCGATAGGTGACGAAGCTATAACAGTACATGGAATATAGAAACCTAAAAGTACAGACAACGCTAGCTCAGGCAACAATGTCTCAAGGATGCCATGTTCACTTATATCGTCCTCATCACAAACAGGTGTCGTTTTTTTACAGCTTGGTTTCACAACATAATAAATTTCTCTGCCTAAAGAGAATAAATTGTTCATGGTCCAGTATAGGACGAGGCCAGAAGGGCTACTATAAAGTAAAATAAGAAATATTAATGCTGTTCCGTAAATCTGAATCTTTTGACGTATTGGTCCACCTTTTGAATAGATCATACCAGAAACGATATTAACCGCAGTCATAAAAATAGGTAAAATGTTTATAGAAAAACCTGCAATATTAATTAATTCATCTGGTCTTGATAAATCTTTGATAAATCCAAAAGAAGCACCATTTAATATTGTTATACCGGAAATGTACGAGTACGCAGCCATGAAAAATGGGATCTGTAAAAATAATGGCCCTGCTTCTTTTAACGCATTGATGGGATTGTAATGCTCTATTCTATAATAAGTGGATTGCATCATGAACCGTTCATCGCCAGAAAAATTCTTACGAATATGATCGAGATATGGCTGCATCCTTTTAATCTTTTCTTGTTCAGCTTTTTGCAGTATCTCAGCTTTTTTGTATAAGGGCAAGACTATAAAATTGACAACAACGCTGAGTCCCAATACAGCTAAAGCAGGCTCTTCTATAATTTTGTAAATGAGCGTGAAAAGAATATCGTAAATTAGTACGATAGGTTGGATGAACAGATTATATAGTACTTCCATGCCACGAACACTTTCAAAAATGAACTATCTAGTTTGCAATTTCATAATTTATTTAAATATTTTTTTATGCCTTCAAAACACTCTCTGCCATTCATAATTGGCTAAATGCGGCCCGCCAAGGTAGTACACCATGTCAGGATGCTCATATAACCTCCACATCATCCCCTCAAGTACTCTGGAGAAGAAGGCACACATGGGCGACTCGCGCATAATGTCGCCGAAGTAACTGAGTGTCTTAGAAGTGCATCCGCCGGTGCAAAAACGTTTGAAGGCACAGCGTTGGCATTTAGGAATGTTATTTACACAGCGTTTGTTTAACTGAGCTACGATGGGGTTTGTGTCCATCAGATCTTTGAGATTGAGCCCTTTGTCAAAGATATTGGCCAAACGCAAGAGTCCGCTGGAAGCCAACTCTTCACAAGCGTGGATACCTCCATCTATAGCTATGCCGTAGACAGAGTTGCCCGCTCCGCACGGAGAGCGGTAACACATAAAGGGGCGTTTTTTGCGCACTAAGTTGTTTATTTGGTTGTCTATGTCGCTGATATCGAAGCGTATATCGTTTTCTTTGGCGTACTGGTAGGCGAGATCGACCATCGCTAACCACTCTCTGGCAAATTCAGCTCCGCGGCTCAGAGGAAAATCCATCATCTTAGTACTTCTTCCAATGTAGGATGAGTAGTTGAGGCGGAAGCTCCTAATTTTTAACTCTTCAGCAAAGAAGCGGAAGGAGGTAGTGTAGTCTTTGGGATCATGAATGACCGCTAAGGCTCCAGGTCTTAGCCCCATCTGGCAGGCCAGTTTAAAGTTATGTAAGACTGTCGAGAAACTGCCGCGCCCTTCTGGGCCTGCGTATATGCGATTGCGATCATGTACTGTTTGGGGGCCATCTATGCTCACTCCCATAATCAGATTGGGAATAGTCAATATTTTGCGAATATTGGCCTCTGTCAATAATGTGCCGTTCGTCTGAAAAGAGTAGTAGAGTTTTTTGCCCAACTTCTCCCTTTCATTGAGTTCTTCAGCGTAATTTACAGCTTCCATAATTTTGTCTATGGCTAGTAGCGGTTCACCGCCGTGAAAATCTATGGTGAAATCTGGTCGAGGGAGTTCATGGAGAACTTTATTTATAGTGAATTTGATCGTCTCTAAGGGCATGGCTCTATTGGTGGGCTGAGAGTCAGCAAAGCAGTAGCGACAGGCCAAATTGCAGGCTTCGGTTATATGGAAGCAGATATATCCAGGGTACTTCTCTTGAGGCTTAAATAGTTCTTCAGGGTTGTAGTAGTAGCGTCCATTTATAGCCAACATGTTGTGCATGTATAGTTCATCTATAAATTTTTTGCGTTGAACATTGTTAAAAGGATGTTCAATAGATGATATATTTTCCAATGTAAAGATCTTGGGGAGTTTGCGCCAGAAGTCGAAATTGAGATCGGGCATGACCAACCAGGAGGCACTCTCTGGTTCAATGAGCAAGCGCAGGCTCTCTCGTTTTTTCGTTACTATAGTAGAATTTTTACTAAAAACTGAGTTGTCGGTCATAGTTAGCCTCGAACCTCCTTTATACAGGATTTTTACTCCTTTCAACCAATAAAAAAGAAACTCCCACTTCCAGAGGTGGTGAGGTATACAATTAAAATAAATGTCAGTGGTGGGCGGAGAGAGATCGGTATCTTCCACTGACAAGAAGCAATCTGCGCACCCAATGAAGGTGCTGTCGCACTCCGTTGATACCGAGCGTGGATTGAAAATGATGGAGTTGGTTATGTCAGTTCTAGAACAGTTGAATCAATTGAGATCTGAAGCAGAAGGGGAGATAGTAAAGGCTTCATCTCAACAAGAGATAGATGAACTTTGGGTGCGGTTTTTCGGTCGTAAAGCGGGTGAGCTGACGACCATTTTGCGTGGAGTTAAAGACGTACCTGCAGAGGAGAGGCCCAGTGTCGGTAAATTGGCCAATGAAGTGAAGGCTCAGATCGAGGAGCTTTTCAAGATTCAGAAAGAGAGGATCTATCAAGACAGTTTAAATGAGCGTTTAGCTTCAGAAAAGATCGATGTCACGTTGCCAGGTGTATGGAATAAACCTGGACGCATCCATCTTTTGAACGCGACTATGCGCCGCATTAAAGAAGTCTTTAAGGGGTTGGGGTACAGTGTCGTTTCAGGGCCAGAAGTAGAGACAGATTATTACAATTTTGAGGCTTTGAATATTCCCGCTAATCATCCTAGCCGTGAGATGTGGGACTCTTTCTTCTTGCGTGAAGGACTCTTAATGCGCAGTCAGACCTCTTCTAACCAGATTCACGTCATGGAGAAGCAAGATCCGCCAGTGAGAATCATCTCTCCTGGCAAGTGTTATCGCCGCGATTCTGTCGATGCCACTCACTTCTGGGAATTTCACCAGATTGAGGGACTCTTGGTTGACGAGAAAGTGACTTTCTCCGATCTCAAGGGTACGTTGGAACTATTCGCTAAAGGAATGTTCGGCAGTCGACGCAAGACTCGCTTTAATCCTTCCTACTTCCCCTTTACCGAGCCTTCGGCTGAGGTTATGGTAGATTGTTTCGTCTGCGAAGGCAAAGGTTGTCGCGTCTGCAAAAATAGCGGTTGGATCGAGATTATGGGCAGTGGTATGGTTCATCCTCACGTTTTGCGCAATGTTGGTTACGATCCTGAAAAGTATACAGGGTTTGCCTTCGGTATGGGAGTGGAGCGCGTGGCCATGCTCACCTACGCTTTAGACGACATTAGGGTTCTCTTCGAAAATGATCAGAGATTTTTGGACCAATTTTAGTTTTTGAGGATTAGAGAGAAGGATAGTTATGCGCGTACCTTTTTGTTGGTTAAAAGATTATGTCAAAGTGGATGAGTCGGCTCAGGAAGTGGCCGAGCTTTTGCAATCTGTGGGTGTACCCGTAGAGAATATCGAGAGTGTAGGGGCCCAGATAAGTGGAGTAGTCACTTGCAAGATTGAGAAGGCTGAGAAACACCCCGAGGCTGATAGGTTGCAGATCTGCCAGGTCAATACTGGCAAAGATAATATTCAGATAGTCACGGCGGCTACTAACGCTAGAGAAGGATTAATTACGGCTGTTTCTTTGCACGGAGCCGTTTTGGCTGATGGAACTAAGATCAAGCGCACTAAATTCCGCGGTGTACCCTCTGAAGGCATGTTCTGTGGCTGTGAGGAGATTGGTGTCGATCCCGAATTCTTCCCCGAAGATAAGCGCGAGGGTATCGTTGAATTAGATCCTAGTACCCCATTGGGTGTAGAAGTACAAAAGGTCTTGCCTATCGTTGAAGATGTATTCATTATCGAATCTTTCGCCAATCGCGCTGATCAACTGAGTATTATCGGAGTTGCTCGCGAGCTGGCCGCAAAGGTTCACCGTCCTTTGCAGATGCCGAAGATTTTGGAAGACTTCGATAACGCCAGTATCAACGATGAAAAAGAAGATCTGGTGACAATTGAGGATTATGAAGCCTGTCCGCGCTTCATGGCTCGTTTGATTAAGGATGTCAAGGTTGGCCCCTCGCCTAAATGGATGGCTCGCCGCCTGGAGTTGGCAGGCATGCGCTCTATAAACAATGTTGTCGATATTACCAATTACGTTATGTTAGAGACTGGACAGCCTTTGCACGCTTACAATCGCTGGAAGTTAGCTGGAGGCCGTCTGATTGTGCGTCGCGCTGGTGAGGGAGAGGTCATTACGACTTTGGACGGCAATGAGCAGAAGTTGCCTGAAGGAACTATCGTCATTGCTGATCCTGAAAAGAATGTCGGTGTGGCTGGAATTATGGGCGGTTTAGATACGGAAGTGGAAGACGATACTGCTGAGCTTCTCTTAGAGTCGGCCGCCTTTGCCAGTGGAGATGTGCGCCGTGCTTCCTTGCGTTTGGGCCTCAGGACAGAATCCTCCAGCCGCTTTGAGAAAGGGTTGGATATAGAGCGCGTTATCTTCGGTTCTCAGAGAGCGTCTTATCTCTTAGGTGAACTCTGCGGTGTAGTGGAATCTAAGATTGTAGTTAAGAGCATTCCTAATCCTGATAAGGAATCGATAGTTTTGCGCTCTAATACTCTCAAGCGCGTCTTAGGTGTGGAGATAGTCTTAGAGAAGAGTGCGAGTATATTGCGCAATCTCGGTTTTGAGGTGGAGATTTTAGATAGCGGTGATCTGAAGGTGCAGGTTCCCAGCTTCCGTATCGATATTGCCGAGGAGATAGACTTGGTGGAGGAGATAGCCCGTCACGCTGGTTACGACAATTTGCCAAACACTCTGCCCGATGTCACTCCAGGGAGTGTTATCTTCCACAGTGATGCCGTTGAAGAGAAGTTCCGCGATATGGCGGTAAGTTTAGGACTCAATGAGGTTATTACTCCCTCTCTCTTCGGTTTAGATACTTTAGAGAAGTTCAACATTAAGGATGATGTTTGGCAGATTATCAATCCTCTGAGCGAAGATCAGCGTGTCTTGCGTCCTTACATCTTCCCCTCGTTGATTGAGGTAGTGAACCGCAATCTGCGTGTGCGCAATGAGGATCTGCGCCTCTTCGAGTTGAGCCATATCTACCAAAAAGATGGCGATAAGGTCAAAGAACCTATGCGCTTGGGTTTGGTTTTGAGTTTTGTGGGAGCGACCTTCTTCAATTTGAAGGGTGTGATCGAGAGCATGGCTCAGATCTTGGGAGTTAATCTCACCTTCCAGCGGACGGACTTGAGTTGGGGTCATCCTGGTTGCAGTGCGCAGATACTCTTAGAAGGCAAGAAGCCTATAGGTTGGATCTGTGTCTTACATCCAGTAATAGCTAAGGAGTTGGATATAGAACAACCTCTGATCTTTGCTGAATTAGATATTGAGAGTATGGCTAAAGCTCAGGGAGTCCCTCAGTATAAGAAGATTTCTCGTTATCCTTCAGTTGAGCGCGATCTGGCTTTAGTTATGGCTGAAGATGTACAAGCTGGTGTAGTTTCGGCTCGCTTTAAGCAGATCGGTGGAGATTTAGTCAGCAGTGTCAAGTGCTTCGATGTTTACAAAGGCGATTCTATCGAAAAAGGCTACAAGAGTATGGCCTTCCGTTTCGTCTTGCAATCTATGGATAAGACTCTGACTGATGATGACATTTCTAAGTTTATGAAGAAGATCCAAAAGTTAGCCGAGCGCGAATTCCAGGCTAAGGTTAGAGAATAGGGAGGGTAGTTGGTAAAATTGGAGATCTTGAGATGAGAAAATACTCTTTTATATCTTTAATTCTGATATTGATGGTACTCTGTCTGAGTGTTGGTCGGGCTTCTGGGCCTGATCCCTCTTGGGTTAAGTGGGTTAAGGCCGATCTGAGTCTCAGCAAGGCTTTGAATTTGTTGAATGCGGATTTGATCGACTGTGGCAAGACTATCAGTTTATTTTCTCAGGGAAGGATCTCCAAAGTTGAGGCTGAGAAGAAGCTAAAAGCTCTGGCAGAGAAGAGTTCAGCTCAGTTTTCTAAGATCTCTAAGTTGGATAATTCTGGCGATCAAAATCTTTACGCTTGTGGAGTAGATTTAGCTGGTCAGCAGTTGAAGCAGATAAAGGCCAGTCGCGAACTCCTCAAAAAGGATGATGTAGAGAGGAGAGATATTTTAGCTCTGCAAGGCCAGCAAGGCAGGCTTGTCGATTCTCAGAGTCGTTTTTACAGAGCTAGACGCAATTCTGTTAAGACTTTTTTGATCGATGCTAAGAAGTTGTCCCGTAAGGGCAATCTGTCGAGAGGTAAAGTTGTCTTTCCAAATCTATCGTTAATTAAATATTACGAATTGGAAGAAAATATTCTCGATCTGCAGATTGAACAATTGAAAATTTCACAGATTTTGATCGATAATTTGCAGAAGTTAGCTAAAGAGGAGAAGAATTTAAATCCTATTGATTTGGCTAAAGTGGAAAGGTTGCGCGGACGCTCTGCCGCTTTGGTGGTTGATAATGAGTTGGTCGATTTGTCTAAGGCCTACGCTAAAGAGATGGGCAGTTTTTATAAGACTGCGGAAGCCGTTAAACTTTTACAGCAAGATCTCAGCGTAGATTCCTTGAGTCGTCTCAATCGCTGGCAGGTTGCGTGGCAGAATGACAGTCAGGCGGCTAGTGTTTTGAGTGCTGCGTTAGCCGAAAAGTATCTGCCTTAAGGGGGTGCAGACGTGGATAATATGAATAAAAGTAAGTTTCCTGGACAAGCCCCAGAAGGTTTTGGGCGCAAGACTAATCCCATGCCTGGTGATACTTCGGGGAGTGGTTTGCGTCCGATGTTTGGAAATTCTTCCAATCTGCCCCAGGGTATGCCGACCAGCCCTAATCCCAGTTTTGGAGCGACTACTCAAGTGAGCCCTCGTCCCAACAATATGGGTAATACGTTGCGCCCTCTAGTGGGCAATAACAACCTGAGTGGTTCTCCCCATAATTCTCGGCGTATACCCGCTCCCGAACCCCATTTGAACAGCGGGGGTAATCGTGAGCCTGTACCTTTGGCGGCTTATGCACCTATGGCGAACAATTATCGGCCTCCAATTCCTCCTCCGCCTCAAGCTAATAGGAATATAAATCCTCCCAACTATGTGGAGCCTAGTATCTCTATTTTAGATAATTTTGCTAATGGAGAGGAATTTTCAGCTAGTCACAGCGGGCCTAAACCTACCCCTGGAGTGACCTCTGGTTCTCCTTCTATTAAACCTAGCTCGCCTCCGCCGCCCCCTCCGCGCGATTGGGAGCGTGAGGGACGGGCTAAAGGATCGGGTGGAATGAATGCTTCCGCTTGGGTTATGGCCGCAGGTATAATTTTCTTGGCTATATCTATCTTCTTGCTCGTGTATAACAAGAATACTATTGTTGGTGAAAATTTGCCTGTAGGGCAAAAGGTCGAAGATAATCCTTTGCCCCCTGCACTTGTGGAGGAGTTTTCTGAAAAAGATCCTGTCAGCAAGAATCCTGTCGACAGATCTACTCCTTACAATTTAGAGGTTTACGGTACGCGCTTTTACTTTGAAAATGAAGAGAATATGCGCCTCTTCGTCTCTGATCCCACTAAGTACGTCAAGCCTAAAATAAAAGTTAAGGTCAACGATGTGCAGGAGGGAGAGGGGAGTACTCAGATCGATATTGTTGGTACTGATGGCCGTTCTCTGGTTGAAGGATATCCTCAAAATCAAGCTGAGACTCCTAAACCAGCTCCCAGTGCCACTCCGCAAGAGGATACTTCTTCAAATTCGGCACCCGTTGAAGAACCTCAAACTGGGCAAACTAACGTTGAGCAACCTCAAAGTTCTGGCGTGATTGAGAACACTCCTAATTACGGTGCAGACGATTCAGGACAGAGTCAGGATAATGTAGCTCCTGTGGAGACCTATCCGCAAGGTGAGGTCAGTGTCAATGCGCCTCCTCCTGAAGTTGAGAGGGCTCCTGAACCCCCTAATGGTTCAGCCCCGAGATTTACCGATGTTCCGCCGCCTGAAGTCAACAATGCTATTGAAGGCGAAGTGGTGGATGAAGAGGTCGTTCCTCCTGGCCATTGAGCCGTTTTGACTAAAAAAGGGCAGGAGTAAGGGTTCGCTTGAGTGAACGTGGGGGGAGATTTTTATGGAGTTTGTGGATAGTTAGCTGTGCCTGGAGTAGAGATTTATACTTGGCAAGATTGTCCTTATTGCAATCGGGCTAAGGAGATTTTAGATAAATATCACGTAAAATATACAGAATACAAGATCGACAATAACGAGGCCGCCAGAGAGCATATGTCTCATCGTTGTGATGGTCGCCGCAGTGTTCCTCAGATCTTAAAGGATGATGAACCGTTGGGTGGTTGTTATTTCTTGAGAGATTTGGAAGAAATAGGCGGAGTTGGTGAAGTTTTTGCCGATTATGTAGTCGATAATTTATAAAACTTTGAGAGGAGCTGAATGAAGCTCCTTTTTTTTGGAGGAAGTATGGCCGTCAAAATTATAGATCATCCTTTGGTTCAGCATAAAGTTACTCTATTGAGAGATAAGCGAACTGGCTCTAAAGATTTTCGTGAGCTGGTCTCTGAGATAGCTAATCTCATGGTTTACGAGGCCACTAGAGATCTGCCCCTCGTCGATGTTGAAATAGAGACTCCTATTGCCAAGACCGTAGGCAAGACCTTGAGCGGCCGAAAGTTAGCCCTGGTTCCCATATTGAGGGCTGGCTTGGGTATGTTGGGCGGCATTGAGAGGTTGGTTCCTGCCGCTAAGATCGGCCACATCGGTATGTATCGCAACGAAGAGAGCCTCTTGCCCGTAGAGTATTTTTGCAAGATGCCTCTAGATCTCACTGAGCGAGAGATCTTTCTCTTAGATCCTATGTTAGCTACGGGCCACTCCGCAGTGGCGGCCGTGGCGGCACTTTTGAAGAGGGGAGTTAAGATCGAATCGATCAGATTTTTATGTTTAGTGGCCGCGCCTGAAGGAATTGAGCTTTTAGAGAAAACTTATCCAGAGTTGATTATCTATACAACCTCTATAGATGATCATCTAAATGATAAAGGTTATATTGTTCCTGGTTTGGGAGATGCGGGCGACCGAATCTTCGGAACCTTGTAAAAAAAAGGACTGCCGCATTTAGTAATTGTTGCGGCAGTCTTTTTTTATGGTGTAAGATCGCGAATAGTTTTTTGATTATTTACTTCAATTACGAATTGTTTTGCAAGATACTGAGAATTTGAATTTACACTTATGGTAAAATGTGTGATCAAGTTATAAATTCATCTCAGATTATTCAATTATATTTTGAAAGATCAAAATAAGTTCAGATATTTGGATGCTCAATTATTAACAAGATTGGAATGGAGGTGATACAATAATGTGTAGCAAAATTCATGATCAAGTTGCGAATTTATTACAAGCTATTCGAGGGTATTTTGGTAGTAAAGTTTTCAATAAATACAACGGAAATGATAAACATGTTGTCATTCCTGAAGGTATTACAACTATAGCAGAAGGCGCATTTCGCGGAAAGCCGATACTTTCAGTGCAGATTCCAGACAGTGTACAAGTGATCGGTGCACGTGCATTTTCTGAAACTGCACTTGAAGAAATTATTCTTCCACGAAGTTTGAAATTTTTGCAATGTGGGACATTTTATGGTTGCAAGAATCTGCGCCGTGTTGTTCTGCCAGAAGGACTGATTGGCATCGGAGAAAGTGTGTTTGAAAGATGTAAGGAGCTGAGATCCCTGATTGTTCCAGATAGCGTACAGGTGATCGGTGCGCGTGCATTTACTGAAACTGCACTTGAAGAGATTATTCTTCCGCGAAGTTTAAAATTTTTGCAATGTGAGACATTTTATTATTGCGGGAATCTGCATCGTGTTGTTCTGCCAGAAGGGCTGATAGGTATCGGGAAAGATGTGTTTAAATATTGTGGGAAATTGAAAGACTTGACTGTTCCAGATAGCGTTCGTTACCTTTACGGCAGTTATTTTGATGGTGAAAAAAGTATAACTGAGCATTCTATTGAAACTTATGGTGGTTCTGTTCTCGGTAATTTACCAGAGGTAGCAGAACGTCTGAAAGCTCTATATGATACTGTCAACGTAGCAATACCAGAGGCTGCTAAAAATAAACTTGATTTCGGCAGATTTACCTTCTACTACGAAAGGACAAGTTGGTGGGTGCCGGGCCGTCCATCAATTACGGAGACTCTGAAGCTTGGAGAGGAAGAAACTGTGCTTCACGATGTCAAAGGGCAAAATCATTTGCAGAGTATTATAGATATTCCGACATTTGATGAATATGACCGTATGTACTCCAGTTATGTCAAGATGCTGTTGCTGCGGGAGTCTGGAAACGAGGGACTGACCGCAGTTGTGGAAAAAGGCGGCTACGAGGTTAGTTCCTATAGTGTATACAGAAATGTATATCCTGGGAATGGAAAAACAAGGTATTTTCTGGAAGTTATGGGTATCTATTGAGGGGGGATAGATATCCTTGCAAAAGAGATCCCTGCTAAAATTTACACGTTTTTTTAGCAGGGTTGCAAGAAGGTTTGTTTTGTTTATAAATATTGATCTCTCTTAGGCATGAATGGATCTTCTAAAGAGGCGATCTTTATGTATTTGGCCTTATGCTTATCGAGGCACAATCGGGCCGCTTCTAAGCTCTTGGGCGGCAGGAGTATAGACATTCCGCAGGGGGCCTCATCGGTTA
>JAFSXH010000138.1 GCA_017444165.1 bacterium
AACAGCGACATTTACAACCTTGAACAGGCTAAGAGTTTAGCCAAGATTCAGGCCCAATCTTTTATTGAAAATCGCCTCCGCCAGTTGAAAAAATGGCCCTCTCTGCCACATCCTCCCTTAGTTACTCTGAGTTTAAATGCTGAGTTTTTAGGTTCAACTTGGAGTGAGGGGTGCTATTGGTTAGAGCAGATTCTCCGTCTAGCCGCCGACAAGGCCAAACAACTGAGAGTAACTACGCCAGATAAATTCGCCCAATACTCATCCAGTTTCCCTCTAGCCGTTCCCAATAGTAGCAGTTGGTTAGATGGCGGCTTTGCAGAGCGATTGATAAACAATAGCAACAATTGGGTAATTAATTATATAAACATTTCTAATAAACACTTCTATGAGATGGCCAAAACGTCTGATCCCACACCTTTACAGGTAGAGTCTATTAATCAAGCATTGCGAGAATTATTATTGGCCCAATCTAGTGACTGGCCCCTAATGCTATCTGTGGGAGAGAATTCCACCATAGCCAGAAAGAAGCTACGCAATTATTTGATAGCTTTCAACAAGCTCTACGAGGACTTTTTAGACGGCAGGGTAGATATAGAATCTCTGCGAAGCCTGCAGTCCAGAGAACCGATATTTGAGGGACTCGATTATCGACAATTCTTTAGGCAAAGGTAATAAGATGTTCAAAGGTCGTTGGGGAAGTTGTCTGTTTTACATAGTTATAATTTTAGCCACGATCATTGCGGCCTATATACCCGTTTATCGTTACAATGTTCGTAGCAGACAAATTTCTCAACTCATGCGCCAAAAAGACTCTGCCCCCCAAAAGTTACGTATCGGCATAACTAACAACTTAGGCAACGGTCTTTTATACGTGGTAGGCGGAGACAACTTGGAGATTATTACTAAGTCTACCGAATCTCAGATATTAGATAGTTTAGAAGCTGGAGAGATAAATTTAGCCGTTGTCAGTGTAGAACAATTTGCGAACAAGATACCATTTTATTCTAATAAAAGCAAAGAATTTGCTTGCAAATTGTGCGGCACTCTCTATTCATGTGACAACAAACAGATAGTCGCAACCAACAAGACAAACTTACCAAAAAATTGTCGTATGCTCTACACTCAAGGTACTTCTAGTGCCTATGCAACGTTACAGTACATAGATGAAAATTCCAATTTTTTCACTAAACACAACACTACACTCATACCAGTAAACTCAGATAAAGAGGCTTTACAGTTATTAAAAAATTCTCAGGCTGATATAGCCGTTGTTAATGAGGAAAATTTAAAAAAATTTGCTGATAAAAATATCAATAAACTTCCCTTATCTTTGAAAAATTCTCAAAATATTTATATTTTAGTGGCCACTGCAGAATCATTTAAAGATTCCAAAACTTCACAAAATATAGATTCACTCTTGAGTAATTGGTATAAAAATACCACCAGTTTAAAAAAATCGAATCAGGGTGGTGGTCTGCTTTTAAAGAACATAGCTTCCCATGCTAACCAGGATCAGTCAGCCCTAAATGATGCTATATCTTCAGAACAATTAATATTTTTCGACAGAGATGACGTTGAGAGATTCAACAGAAACAACTTTATAAAATTACAGCTCCACAACGCCTTAGAAATCTGGTCTTTAGGCCAAATAAAACCGTTTCCATTCGACAAAAAGATCAGTTCTGACAACATAGAAACTTATTTAGAAGAATTCATAAAAAACAACTCAAAAGATACGCCTCATGCTGTGAAAACTCACAAACCAGAGAAAAAGGTTCCTGATAATGAAGAACTCATAGAAGAGCGAGTACCTGCTCCTGAAGGGCCTCCACCAGATGAAGTTATAAGCTCTACAACTGAAAACGGAATTGAGGTAAAACAGTAACGAACCACAAACGCAAATCAAACTTTTCTATACCAGGATTAACCATTAACACAGTGAACCGGAAGTCTCATGAGTAAAGAAATAGATTCCCTCTCCAATGCCACTGAGCTTTTGGAGTTAGCTGAAAGATTAGAAGACGATGACAACTTAGAAGAAGCTCTCGAAGCTGCTGAAAAGGCCATCAAATTAGATCCCCAAAACGGTAAGGCCTGGTGCAAGAAAGCCGAACTCCTCTTGGATATGGACAAACCAACTGAGGCTTATCAGATCCTGGTTAAGGCTTGCGAAGATATGCCCGAAAATACCGATTGCATCTTCGAACTCGGTGCTTTTTCCAGCGAACACGGCAACTTAAATCAAGCCTGCGGATGTTTCCATAAAGTTTACCAACTCAACCCCAATTATCCACGTATCAAGATCAATTTGGGTTATGATCTTCTCAAGATGGGTATCTTCAAAGATGCTATCAAATACCTGGAAGAGGCCCTCGAAGATGATCTCTCCGACATGGATAGAGCCAGAGTGCTGAATCGCCTTGGCGAAGCTCATATGAATAATCTCGATCCTCAAGATCCCGAAAATGAGCACGAAGCCAACCGCGAGCAGTTAGAAAAAGCTAAAGAGTGTTTCGATAAATCTCTGCAGTTGGATGATAAAGAGTATGTGCCTGTAGGTAACATAGCCATGTGTTACGTCCGCTTAGGAGATCCTGAAGAGGCCGTCAAGATCTTAGAGCCAGTCTTAGAAAAATTCCCTAATGAAGCTAGACTGTATATCATAAATGGTATATCTCTCTCATTCATCAAAGATCGTCAGAAAGAGGCTGTTGCTTCCTTCGAAAAGGCCATAGAACTCGATCCTAAAGATCCTGAGCTCTGGTTCCACAAAGCTCATTATTACGTGCGCCGCAACGATTTTGGCACAGCTATAGAGATATTCAAAGAGGCCATAAGCAAACATCCTGAAAGCGGAGAACTCCATCTCAATTTAGGTTCGCTTTTGCGCCATGTTGGCAATATGCAAGAGTCGATCATGTACCATCGCAAAGGTCTGCAACTGTTGAACCGTTTAGTACATTACGGCTTCTTCCTGGTAGATGAGAATAATAAACCGTTAGAAGAGGGCCGAGTAGCTATGGAATCAGATAGAATCATTCCTCGCGAAAAGGTTGCAGCCCAATTCCTCGCTCAATTAAAAGAGCAGGGACACGAGATCGATGATAAAGGGATCGTCGATGGAAAATATCGCATAGGTATGAAAGAACTCTCCCCAGATGAGATCACGTTCAAAGAGAACGTAAAAGTTCTTTAACTGTACAAAGACCTTGAAAAAAAAAAGAGACCCCGCTCCAATTTAAAGCAGGGCCTCTTTTTTAACTGTTATTAACCCACAAAAGGCTTTTTAATCATCTTGAGAAGATCTCCCCAAGTGTCACCCTTAACAGACTTATTGCTCCTGCCACGTTTAGGCATAATAGAACGAATAGCCCCCGCCATATCGGAAGCACTATAAAAACGCTTAGTAGCATCCGTACGCGTGGCGGTTCGCACAATTTTGATGTACTCTTCGCTAATGGCGGGATTAACCTCAGAAATCAAAGGCATCCTTCCCTCTTGAACCGTGGGATCTATACCGCTGACCAACTGATGCATAATAACACCAAGACCGTAAATATCAGTGGCTCGGCTGACAATGCCTTCACGGCCATATTGCTCAGGAGCAGC
>JAFSXH010000139.1 GCA_017444165.1 bacterium
GTCGTTACCATAGGCGATGACCACGGTGCGGGCCTTGAGCGAATCGGCGGAGGTGGTGGCAGTGGCGAGAAGGTCCTGACGACGGCCGAGCTGGTCGACGAACTCGTTGTAGGAGTCAACGGGCGCACCGTTGAGCGCGAGCAGGCGGTCGCCCTTCTTCAGGCCAAATACCTGATAATTTGCGCAGTGGACAAGATCCATTGTCCAAGTCACTCTGCGTCTGTTGTGAGCATTTGCACAATTGTTTATGTGAAGCTACCTCGGAGAAGGCGAGTTTTGTACCTGTAGCTTGGGCTTTCAGGGAAGTTGTTGATCTCATCTCCATTGTTTTGGCATCCTGTTCTGTGGCTCCCCTACTTGGTTCTGAAGCACCGTTGCCAGGGTGGCGCAGGGGATTATGGAAGAGCGATTTTGTAGAGTCGGCCAGTAGTTTAATTAGTTGGGCTATTCCCTATTTGCTTAAGAGGAGTGGCCAAAATTTTTTAGCCGACAATTTATTAGAGTTTATATATGTCGATTATAGTTACGGTGAAGTTCGCCCTTATTGTGCTTTGTTGGGGGTGGGAGGCAATGCCGATATAGAAAAAGTTCCCTGGGTTGTTTGGCGCGAGAAGTTTTTTAAGAGTCGAAATATCGAGGAGATGAACAATATTGCTCCTCAGATTGTGAATTACATCGGCGATCTCAACGAGTTGTTGTTTTCCTTTGATAAGCTGTTCGCTTCCCCTGTACGCATAGTTGTCAAAAATAAGAAGGAGGGCGGATCCTTAGTCTTAACCTGTAAAGACAAAGATTGCGAAATTCCTCCGTTTGTGGTTATCAATAGGTGTTCAGCTTGTTTATGCAATGACTCTCTCTATTTATTTGCCGCTCCTTGTCATGGCAGTCGCTTTTTGTATCGTGAAGTCAATACTGGTCATATTGCTACTTTTAAATTAGAACAGAACTTTAAGAGGAGATTTTTTACTAATTTTTCTGGTAAAGATAATAATTCTCTGACTAACGTAGGTTTAGATAGTTTCAATAGTGATGTTATTCCTCTCGTTACTGAGAGCGTGGAAGAAGTGCGCAACAAATTGCTCTCTATTTTAGGTGAGGAAGTCTTTAGCAAGTTGCACATGCCTGTTTTAGCTGTGGCTTGTGAATTGGGAGAGAATTTGCCTTTAGAGTTGCTGAAGTATCCAGGATTTGGCATCTATCAGGGTGAGTATATAGCTTATCGTCTCAATGGTATGGTTGCCTTTGGTGAAGATGGTGGTATTACACCTAGAACTCCTCAAGTAGTCGATTACTGTCGCAATCATTATGCAGATCTCTGTCGCAGTGCCAATGTGCGTTTGACTTATTGGGCGGAGTCTATATTGCAGAAGGAATCTGATTCTTTTAGCGATTTGCAAAATTTGGCGATATTTCACATTGTCGATTGGGCTCTCAAGGGGAAGGATAAGGAGTTAATTGAGCGTCTCATCAGCGAGGCTAATTTTATGCCTGCAGTGTTGAGATGGTTCGAAGAGAGGCTCTCTGCTAATAATGCTGAGGATAGGCGTAAAGTTTTAGAAGTCAGTGATAAGTTGTTGCAACTATTTTCGTTGTCGAAAGTACGTAATGTTATCGAACAAGTTTTGGCTATCTGTACTTTTCGCAGTCGTATTTTTAAAAGTTCTTCAGAGTTTGACAAAGCTAAAAAAGAGTTAGATAGGGCTGTCAGTTTTATAGCTGATAACGATGTCAATCAAGTGGCTAAAGCCAAGGTCTTGATGGAGAGGGCCCTGTTAAATTTAGAATTAGAGTCACCTGGTTTGGCTGATGAAGATGCTGAGGTTAGTGCTGATATTTGGAGTAAATTGGCTGATATTGGTGATGCCAATGCTGTAAACAATCTCATCTCAGTTACCTGTTTGCGAGCGCGGGTTCTTTTAGCTTTAGGGAAGCGTTCCCAGGCATTGGGAATTTTAAACAGGTTGGCTGAA
>JAFSXH010000140.1 GCA_017444165.1 bacterium
CCGAGACCGAGACCGAAGCTGAGACCGAGACCGAAGCTGAGACCGAGACCGAAGCTGAGACCGAGACCGAAGCTGAGACCGAGACCGAGGAGACCGAGACCGAAGCTGAGACCGAGACCGAAGCTGAGACCGAGACCGAAGCTGAGACCGAGACTGAAGCTGAGACCGAGACCGAAGCTGAGACCGAGACCGAAGCTGAGACCGAGACCGAAGCTGAGACCGAGGAGCCAGTTCCCTAGTCCTAGGTTTACGTTCCTTAGTGAACAGCAGAACTTGGTGATGCACTTCTATTTTGTGAGTGCATCTCAACAGGTTAGTTAATTAATCGAGACACCGATTGAACGCAATGTTTGGTCGGTGTCTTTGCTTTTTGTTGAGGTTAGGTAGGAAACTGAGCAAGTTTCTTGTAGATAGGGGCCGATATTTTAGATGTTTAATCTTTTTGCCTGGAGAGGATGTTTATAAATGGCCAATCTAAATCGGTATGGTTTTCCTGTATTTGTTGCGGCAGCTACTAGTTTGTTGCTTGGTCTTTATGCTGTCGGTTGTGGTTCAGATACAGAATTGACAAAACCAGATCCCAGTAAAGCTAATACTGGTAAGGTGACCTTTAGTTATAGAGATGAAGGGACGCCGCTGTATGCTAAGACGATCCTTCCTTCTGATGTCTCAAAGGTTGTTTATACCTTCACCCGCGATTATACCTATCTTTTGGGGTCTGAGTATAAATTTGGCGGTGGGTCTTCAGAGTCTACTGAGTCGATTGAAAAGAGTAATGAGACTATAGACAAGAGTTCTACTAGTTCATCTACTACTAAAGATGAGAGGGATGATTCCACTGCCTTTACTAGTACTGATGTTACCGTCTCTGGCGTTCCTGTAGATGCCAATAAAGTTTCTGCTTTTTATTATGATTCTGCAAATAATATCATCGCTATCGGTGTAAACCAGTTGTCTTGGTCTAGTGAAGGTAATACTAGTGTTGCCACGATTAGCAATCCTGATTTTAACGAGTCTATCACTGATAGTTTAGAAGATGAGCTCTTTACTGTTGTTGCTCCTAATCATGTCGATGTTGGTGAAAGTCTTTTGATCACCCCTTATGCCAACTATACGGATGTTCAGGGTAGAAAGTCTGCGCTGATTTTGAGTGATATAGCTACTTTTACTACTAAGAGCGGAAAGTATGTTCAAGAAGATAAGTTTGCGTTAGATCGCACTCCTTCTAATAAAGTTACACCTGGTTACTATACTGGTAAGGTTTATGGGCAACATGAGATCGATATTGATATCGAAGATTTGGGTTTGGTCGGTTTGACATCGACTACGGTTCCCATTTACGTTACCGATGCCCAGTTGAGTAGTATTTATATCAATGCGGATGATAATGATCAAATTACTCTCTTAGCTGCAGATGATTCTTTGGGACTTTCGGAGGTCTTTGTGCAGAATTTAAGTGGAGTAGTTGATGTAAAGAAGGCTAGAGTAACTGCCACAGGTAGGTATGTCTCCGATAATGGTAATCCAGGCTTTGAGACTGATGTTACATCTATGCTCAGTTGGAGCAGTGACAATAAGAAGGATTTTAAAGATGGCATGGAGGGAGGGGTCTTTGTCCTTAAAGCCCTCAATTCTTCCAAGGAGACTACTGCTCAAATCACTGCTACTGTAACTAATAAAGACGATGTGGTAGTCAGCGACACCGTGACGCTTCGAGCTATTCCCGCCAAGGCCAAGCTAAAGACATCTTTAAATAACACCACTGGTATTGTTAGCCAAGAGCTCACTAGAGGTACGGTTGAGGGCTACTTTACAATAACGGATGGAGAGAGCGAATACGACAGCAGTAGTACTTCAGTCGTCTACTCTGAGAATTGTACCGTTAAGGCTAGAACTAGTAACATGGATGACGAGTATGGCCGTCCCTACGTTTACAAAGACGGCGAGGACTTCATCTTAGATACTACTCATAATCTCTCTGGTGATGTTGTGGCTATTTCTGCTAATTACAATGGAGATGACGCTAACATCAAAGCTGAAACTATATCTGTTACTGTAGATGGTTCAATTGATGAGAGCGATGAGAGTGTCGAGAGCGATGAAAGCATCGAGATTGAAAGTGAAGAAGTAGATTCTTCTGAGGAAGAACAGGTTTAAGGCAAACTCTTATGGACGGAATTAAAGAGCAACAGACGTGGCAGATAGATTTTAAGTATTTACAGAAACGTTTGCCTGCGGCTTGGCAGAGTGTTTGGAGTGATCCTTTGCGGGCGCGTACAGTAGTGGTTGTACCTTCTATCTCCTTGCCGCCCTTAGAATTGGCTAAAGTGCCAGGTTCCGTCCATTATGAGGAGCGTCTCTTGTCGTTTTTAACCCTTCTGGGTATGGCTAAGACACACGTTATTTACGTTACCGCTCTGCCCATACCCGATGAGGTTATTTCGTATTACTTGCAGTTTTTACCAGGGGTGACTTTTTCTCACGCGCGGGAGAGGTTGCACATTATCTCTCTGATGGATCGCAGTGATCGTCCCTTGACGCAGAAGATATTGGAGCGTCCTCCTGTGATAGAGAGGGTTAAGCGCGAGATAGTCAACCCTGAGCTTTCCTATATGGAAGTTTATTACAATACCGACTTAGAACACGAATTAGCAGTTAAGTTGGGAATTCCTATTTGGGGAGCAACTGAGGATCTTCACTATTGGAATACTAAGACGGGTACGCGCGAGATATTTTCCTGCCTCAATATAGCTCATCCCAAAGGTCAAGGTAATGTTTACACTTTGAAAGATGTCGCTCAAGCTCTGCTAGATATCAAAAATACTATCCCTGAATTAGATAGGGCTGTTCTCAAATTAAACGAGGGCCTTTCAGGGATAGGAAACATAGTAATAAACTTGAGTGATTTGCCAGATAATGAGGATCCTAGTATTGTAGAAGATTATCTGCAGAATTTACCTGAAGATCATTTTGCCGATGTACCCTGGAGTGTTTTCCAAAATATTTTGAGTGATCAAGGTGGTGTTGTGGAGGCCTTTATTCAGAGTGAGGGACGCACATCGCCAACTATTCAGCTTTTTATCAATCCCGATGGTGAGATCGTTATTGATTCTACTCACGAACAGATATTGGGTGGGAGTAGCAGTATAGAATATAAGGGTTGCACTTTGCCTGCTAAGCGTGAGTATTCGAAGATCTTACATGAGCTGGGACTGCGCATTGGCAAGAAATTGATCTCCTTGGGGGCATTGGGTCCTGTCTCTATCGATTTTCTTGTCTTGCCTGAGAGCGAGTTTGTTCATCATGAGGCCATAGAGGGAGAGATCGTTAAATATAATGGTTGCGTTATTTGCGCTATTGAGATCAATATGCGGCGTGGTGGTACGACTTTGCCTTTGCATACTACCAAGTTTTTGACGGGTGGCCATTACGATCCTAAAAAAGGTATATTTTGTACACCTTCTGGCCATGAGATCTGTTACGTGTCTTTTTCCAACATAGCTCCACCTGAGGCTAAGGGACTCTGTCCTAACGATATTATTGATATTATTACTGATGCTGAACTTCACTACAATTCAGCTTTGTGTAGCGGTGTGATCTTCCACACTATCGGGGCTTTGTCTCAATATGGCCGCTTGGGAGCGACTTGTGTGGCTCCTACTCAAGAGAAGGCTTGGCGATTGGCCGAAGAGACGCGCAGTATTTTAAAGGCTAAGTCTAAGGATTTAAGTTGGATCCATTAATGTTAGAGGATATACTCCGTGAAGTCTCTCGCGCTTTCTATCTTAGTATGCGTGTTTTGCCTTGTGAGGTGCGTCCAGCTATAAGTGTGGGCTATCTTCTAGCGCGGGCCGCCGACACTTTGGCCGATGATCCTAGTTTGAGTGCCGAGGAGCGGCAGGCAAATTTACAAGATTGGTTGCGTGTTCTTGAAGGAGAAACGACAGAAGAAGAGCGTGCAGTATTATGGGTACGCTGGCGCGATCTTACTTTGAATAATAGTGGTATAACCAGAGGGGAAGCCCGCCTTTTAGAGCGTCTATCTGAAGCCTACGCTCTTTTTTTATCTCTGGATGATTTTGCTCGTGTTCAAGTTTTGCAAGTTTTGCGTACTCTAATTTCAGGAATGCTCCTCGATCTGCGCTCTTTTCCTGGTTATTTTTCTAAAATTGACGAACTAGAGAATTACACTTATTTAGTAGCTGGTTGTGTGGGTGAATTTTGGACTAATATTATGTTTCATTATTTACACTTCGTTCCCACCAGCCGTCTGGAAGATATGCGTGCTTGGGGTGTCAGTTTTGGTCAAGCTCTCCAGTATACTAATATTTTACGCGATCTTCCCAAAGATTTGCAAAACGGTCGTTCTTACGTGCCTTTAGATAGTCTCCATGCTTTCATAAGTAAGAGCGAAGGCAATTTAAAGGCTCATCGTCAGGAACTTGTTCCTTTTGTTGAGCGAGCTTTGGAACATTTTGAAGATGCTTTTAAGTATATAAAGGGAACCCCAAAACGTTTCGTCCTTCTGCGTTTATCGACTATCTGGCCTGTAGCTATAGGTTTGGGAACATTCCTAGAAATGGCTAAAAGTGATCTTTGGCCCAGTTACAAAAAGCGCATCAAAGTTTCGCGCTCCTGGGTTTACACCATGATGGCCCTTTCACTAGTGGCTGTGTGGAGCAACAGTCTGTTGGATTTTATTTGGGAAATCTTTAGGAAAAAAATCCGAAACGCTCTTGAAGATCGCTGAAAGAAAAATTGGGATCTTTGGAGCGTGGGGTCTCTTTAGCTCCTACTTCTTTGTACAATTTGACGAGTCTCTGAGTGTAATTCTCTATGGAGTAGGTATTAGCAGTCTCTTGAGCTTTCAAGCCCATAGAGTGGCGCAGTTCATCTTCTTTTACCGCTCTGGCTAGAATATTGGCATAAGCATCTTCTTCACAAGGAGAGAGCAAACCGTCTACTCCATGAGTTACGGTGTCCCCTGTTCCACAAGCATCTACTGCAATCACTGGCAACCCTGCTGACATGCCTTCTAAAACGGCTAAGGGTTTAACTTCAGTAGTACTAGTCATAACGAAAAGATCGGCGGCTCGATAATATTGAGGGATCTCTGTATAGTTGACGCGACCAGGGAAGAATACATACTCTCCGAGCCCCAACTCGCGTGCCTCGTTGCGCAGATCCTCTAAGATTGGACCGTCTCCTAATAGCATTAGGCGGACTTGAGAGGCGTTTTCGTGTACTCTTTTGAAGGCGCGTAACATAAAGCTGAGATTTTTTTCTAATCCCATGCGCCCCGTGACTATACACAGCAGATTTTCCTCGCTCAAACCAAATTGTTGACGGATTTTACTCCCATCTGCCTGAGCGAAAGAATTAACATCAATAGCATTTTGCAGAACTTCTACATGGCAGTTTACATCATATTCATCTAAAAGTTCTCTTATTTGCGGAGAGGGACATATTACGCAGTCGCATTTGCGCGTATATCTGGTGACTGCCTCACGAGCCGCCTTACGCACGAGTGGAGTGGGCAGGGGTACATAGTGGGCGTACTTCTCTAATTGAGTGTGAAATGTATAAACGAGGGGGATCTTTAAAAACTTAGCAAAACGCGCCCCTACATCACCCAACAAGAATGGATGATGAGTGTGAATAACATTGGCTCCCAAACTAGCAATTAATGTAAATAGTCTTGAGGAGTAGGGGATAGCTACGGGAAAATTTACTTTGTTAGTCAGGTTTAGAGAGTGGAAACGCCAGACTCCGCTCTGTTCCTCCCGATAACCTGGTACTTTAGGAGCAAAGACAAAAGGTTTGTGTCCATTGCGCAAGAGTCCCTTGCGAATTAAGTAGACTGAATTGACTACCCCGCTAACTATGGGGCGATAAGCATTGGTAAAGATCGCGACTCGCATGGAA
>JAFSXH010000141.1 GCA_017444165.1 bacterium
AGATTCTTTGTTAAAGAAATTCTTGCCCTGATACTTTCCTAGACCATCGATAGACAGAACTAATTCGCCCGTTACGTATTTGGAGATCATATCCATGTACTTTTCGATAGGATTATAGGAAATTTTTAGACTGCTACCCTCTTGTTTAGCTTCGGCCACATTTGACATGGCTGATTTAAAAATATTTAGGACAGTCTTAGCATTGAACCCTAAACAACAACTGTTCGCATGAGGATGATATTTTAAAGAATTAAAATCTACATTGCCCTCGCCATTGAGAATACTTTTGAGAACAGAAGGATCACATTCCAAATACGTCAACGATCTCCACTTAGTAGAACTTTCTTTTTTCAATCCAGAGATCATGTATTTACATTTTTTCAGATTATCTAAATTCCCTAACTCCAGTAAATTTCCAAAGGTTTCAGGAATTCGCCAAAACATAAATCCCTTATTGCAATCGGCAATTTTAGCTTTAGCATCTTTGTAAACTTGCAGATCTTTGATACTCTTCCAATCCTTGCTAGGTGTAAAGATCATCTTTATATCTTTAGAACTGCTGGCCATTACTAGTAAATCTTTGCCTACAGCCCAAGAGAAACCGCGCTGGCCATCTTTAGGAGCATTGATCTTTAGCCTTAGAAAATCTTCCTCTGCATACTCAAGATTATCTTTGGCAAAATATTTTTTAATTATCTCACACGCCTCTCCGAGTCTTTGACTATCATTCACCTTTTGAATAAAGACTAAATAAGTATCCTCTTTAAATCCATTTGAGGTTAGATTAGAACAGAGAATTCCAGGCCCATCAATATAGGAGAATATTCCAAAATTTACGCTCTCTTGCATAAATTGATCGATTATTTTTTTTAGAGTACCCTCTTCATTGATATTACCCATAGCCACAAAAGTAGCATCCTGAGGAACATACTCTTCATATTTAACGAGAAAATCTTCCTCTCTATCTTTAGACCACAAAGCATAAAAACTACCAATTACGACTATAATTAACAGAGAAAAAATTGTATACTTTATTGCACTCTTCATGAGAGATATTATATCAAGGAAGAGATTATAAACAATCGAAAAGACACTAAAATAAAAAATTAGATGGTGAGAAAAGAGCATGGCCAAGTTTTGTAATAAGTGTGGAAGTCAACTTCGTGAAAATTCTAAATTTTGCAATAAGTGCGGCAATAGAATTGCAACGCCAGCAACAGCGGCCCCTCCCATTGCAACGACACCTCCCCCAACAATAAATGCTCCCCAATATTTTGAATCTTACGATTTTAATCCTGGCGGATCAAACGAGCCATACACTCCCAGTGCCGCCACGACACGCAGTGCTTCACGCCCCCTGCCGCCTCTGAGCGACTTCTTTAATGATACCAATGAAGGTGAAGATGTGCGTGAAAAGGCCAAAGATGCCGTGATGAACTTCTCGCTCTGGACGGCGGCTATCGTACTCCTGCCCATACCCTTCTGCGATTTAGTCCTCTTAATGCCCATCCAGTCGGCTATGGTAGTAAGTATTGGTAAGATTTACGGCATCAAAGAACCACCTGAAAGATTATTAGCGATCTTAGCTGGCTCCTGTGGAGTTAGTGTCTTCGGACAGTTGACCGCCCTGCTTTTGAGCAACTTCATCCCCATAGTGGGCTCTTTAGTCAGTGCCCCCTTCATCTTCGGCTGGACATACGGCTTAGGCGAAGTAGCCATAAGATACTTCGAATCCAAAGGCAAAGCTACCGAGAGCGAACTCAAGTCGATCTTCAAGAAAGCCAGCAAAGAAGCGAGCAACAATTACGATCCCAGCAAAGTTGGTTCTGCTCGTTCATCTTTAGACAACTTGCGCCAATACATGTCCGAAGAGGACTACCAAAAGATCCGCAGTCGCTTCGGCCCAGAAGCTCAATGACAATTCGTGCGCAGTAAATTGCAGAAGAGGGAGAATTACCGCCAAGTAGAAGGGGCGGCCCGTTTTAAGTAACTTTATGGGGTGTTGTAATGTTTGGTAGACCTTCGATTAGATGTAGCCAATTAGTGCCTATGGTGGTGGAACAGACCGCCAGAGGAGAGCGTTCTTATGATATTTATTCTCTGCTTTTGAAAGAGCGCATAATCTTTATTGGTGAACCTATAGATGACGATCTCAGTCAATCGATAATCGCTCAGCTTCTCTATCTGGAGAAAGAAGATCCCGATAAAGATATAGATATCTACATCAACAGCCCTGGCGGTTCAGTCACAGCGGGCTTAGGTATCTACGATTGCATGAAGATCTTAAAACCGGACATATCTTGTATCTGCGTAGGTATGGCGGCCAGTATGGCGGCAGTCATTTTATCGGGAGGAACTAAGGGCAAACGCATGGCTTTGGAGCACTCCAAGATCATGATCCACCAACCTTGGATTGGCAGTATCGGCGGTCAGGCTACAGATATTGAGATTCACGCTAGAGAGATCCTCAAGAGCCGCGAGACGTTAAATCGCCTGTTAGCTGAGAATTGTGGTAAAACTTATGAGGAACTCTGTAAGGCCACGGATCGTGACAATTACATGACCAGCCAAGAGGCCTTAGATTACGGCCTTATCGATTCTGTTATGACGCGCCCTAAGCGTTAGTTTGTAGATAAAAGTGTCTGATTATTTTGATGATCCTGTCTATGGGGTCGGTATCGATATTGGAAGCAGTTTAGCCAAAATAGCTGTAGCGGGCCAAGATGGTGAATTTGCCTTTGCCCTTATGGACAATTACAGTTGTAAAAATTTGGTCAATTTTGTCCGAGACTTAGAGGTGAGATTCTGCGGAGTCACTGGCAGTGGGGCTTTGGATTTTAAGCAGAAGATAAAAAATTTAGGGAACAAAAAGGGCGTAGATATTCCCGAGATCTTTTGCTCTAACGAGTTCGTCTCTTGGGGAGCGGGAGCGGCTAAACTTTTAAAAAGTACTTCTCAAAAGATAGAGATGCCTTATCTTCTAGGCTCAATCGGCACGGGTACTTCGATCATGTTAGTCAACGGGTTGAGCATTACTCGTGTAGGAGGGACCGCTTTAGGAGGGGGTACGGTTATGGGCTTAGGGAGGTTGCTTTTAGGCGGAGGAACTTTCCAAGAGATATGTTCTTTAGCCGACAAAGGTAAGAGCTCTAAAGTAGATCTCCTCCTCAAAGATATTTACAAACCTGGTCAAGTAGGCATATCTCCCAAGGCTACGGCCTCTAATTTTGGAAAATTGGCCGATCCACGCAGACTTAAAGATAATGCCAATCTGTGCGATATTATGGCGGGACTTATGGAGTTAGTAGCCGAGAATATTGCTCTCATAGCCTCAGGATTAATGAACTTATATCGCGTCGATACTATCGTTTACGCTGGTTCGACTCTGCGCAACAATCGCTCTCTGCGCTCGGCTTTGATCAATGCTGGAGAACTTCTGGATCACAAGGTTGTAATTTTGGATCAAGGTGAATTTTCGGGAGCGGTGGGAGCTTACCAGTTGAGTCTGAGCAATTTTACCTAAAAAAAGGATCTTCCCCACTCCATAAGAACGCAGACACTTCATTAATTTTGGAGGTTTTTATGCGCATATTGCGGACTTTGTCTATTTTGGGGGTTATATTTCTCTGTGGAGCAACCTCCAGGATAGTCTGGGCCGAGGATATAAAGGCGTACCCGACTCCTTCAATTATAAATATTTCCGAGAAAGATAAACAGGTTAAAGAGCAGTCCACTCCCAAGAAAAAAGTGGCCTCTGCCCCTGTGGAAAAGAAGAAAGAAAGACTAATTACGGTCAAAGCCTACGCTTATTGCATAAATGGGCGCACGGCCTCTGGAGAGTATACACGCAAGGGCTGTATAGCCGTCGATCCACGTGTCATTCCTCTAGGCAAGAAAATTTACGTACCAGGTTACGGTTGGGGGAAATCTATGGATACGGGCGGATCAGTTCGCGGAAATGTTATTGATATTTGGTATCCTAGTAGAAGTGAATGTATGCAGTGGGGAGTTAGAACGGTAACTATAAAAGTAGCCGATTGAGGAGCGTTGAAGATGGGTACAAAAGTTACAGTATTAGGTTCAGGCAGTTGGGGA